>CAZFCR010000051.1:0-12982 GCA_964517305.1 uncultured Akkermansia sp. | reverse complement strand
ATTGTAGTTAGGGTTAGAGATGGTGCCGCCTGCTCCGCAGGTGTGCTTGCTTCTTTTACGCTGTAAACCTCTTGCTCCATCTTATTGAATAAAAGTAAAGGCGATGCCTGATACAACATCGAGTTCGTTTTTGTTATCCTTGATTTTTCTCAGCATCTGCCTGGCTTCAGGTAACTCAAACACTTCTTTCAGGTTCCGGACCTTGCCGATCGGGATTTCAAGTTCGAGACATTTTTCAAAAAGATCGTTGAACGAAAATTGTCTGATGTAATCATACAATACGGCATACAACTGTTTACGGTTATTCACACGCAAATGGTTGCTCGTGTATTTACTGTCATTTGCAAGCGTAGGAAACTGAATAAGTGTACACAATTGTTTGAATTGTTTATTACTGCCTATGGCAAAGGTGACAAGTTGTTTGTCTTTTGTTTCAAACAGTTCGCCGTATGGCGCAATGTTCGGATGCATGCTGCCTGTAGGTTTGGGCAGATCTTTGCCGATGAGCCAGTTGGTAGCCTGGTTGGCCAGTGATGCGATAGCGCTGCTGAAAAGAGATACGGCAATCTGACTGCCTGTGTTTTCCCTGTACCGTTTCAGAAGGGCAATGAGAATGGCTTCTTTTAACTGGTGACCGGCAAGCAGATCAATCAGCGCAACCGGCATTTTTAAAGCCTGGGCACCGGGTTCACCATTTATGGACATGAATCCGCTCTCCGCCTGGAGGATCAGATCGTAAGCTGTGCGCGGCGATCCAGCTCCAAAACCATTAATGGAGGCGTATATCAGTTGGGGCCGAAGAGCGGAGAGGGTTTTGTAATCAACTTTCAATTTGATGTCGTCGCCCGATTTATAATTGGTGATAACGATGTCGGCGTCTTTAACAAGTGCATATAGTTTTTGCAACTGTGCCGGAACAGAAATATCCAGCTGGATACATTCTTTCAGGGCATTTACGCTCCAGAAATAAGCGCTACCCGGGTCTTTCGGGTCTTCGCCACGCAGTTTCCAGCTCCTGGTTACATCTCCGCCGGTTTTAGGATTTTCAACTTTGATCACCCTTGCGCCCAGCTCCGCGAAAAAATAGCCAACAGATGGACCCGCTAGAACACCAGCCAGTTCAATCACTTTAAGGTCTTTAAAAATTTCTTTCACGGTATCAAAAGCTTTGGGCCGGTTATCTCAGCTCAGCACCAAGTTTTTCCTTGTAATTGCTGATGAGCTTGTCCATCACTGTTTCTATTTGTTTATCAGTAAGCGTTGCTTCAGTATTAAGTAAAGTAAAACTTACGGCGTAAGATTTTTTATTGCCGAGCTTTTCGCCTTCATAAATGTCAAAAAGGTTGACTTCGCGCAGGAATTTTTTTTCAGTAGCAAAGGCCAGATCTTCAATCTGACTATATTTTACAGCGCGATCGATGAGTAAGGCAAGATCACGCCGCACCGATGGAAACTTGCTGATTTCAGCGAATTCGGTTTTTTGTTTTGAGTGGGCCCTGAGCAATACATCCCAGTTCACTTGCGCGTAAAACACAGGTTGTTTGATGTCGAATTTTTTAAGATGTGTTTTTGACACCAGGCCACACTCGGCAAGTAGTTTGTTGTTGAGGAGATAACTTATGCCGTAGGCGAAATCTTCCGACGTGCTCTCCGATGTTTTGAAACGGCTCACGCCACATTTTTCAAACAAGCGGTTTAATGTTGATTTTAATACGGAAAGATCGCTCTGTTGTTTCAGACCGTATGGATTTTCGGGAAAATAACTGCCTGTTGAAAAAAGTACAAGGTGTTTCTCTTCCTCGTAACCAGCAGTGTCGCCGCTGTTATTCAGCCGGTAGGTTTTTCCTGTTTCAAAAAACAGAAGGTCCGCGTTTTTCCTGTTGATGTTGTAAGCGATGGCTTCAAGGCCACTGAAGAGCAGGTTACCGCGAAGCACGTTCAGATCGTTGCTCAATGGATTGAGCATTTTTACCAGGCCGGTATTTTCAGGATAATAACTTTCGCTCGTCAGCGATAAACTCATGATCTCACTGAAACCAAAACCTTCCAGAACATTTCCGATCCTGTTCTCAAGCGACTGACTGAAATTAAAAGGCGTGTTGAGGGCGGTGTAAGAGATGTGTCTGCTGCTTTCGATGTTGTTGTAACCGTATACACGCATCACTTCTTCTATCACATCTGCTTCACGGGTCACGTCGGTTTTATAACGGGGGATGCGCAACAGGATGGCATCGCCGCCTTCAGATTCTATTTCCATCCCGAGTTCAAGCAGGATGTTTTTAATTTGCTGGTGGTCAATGTTTTTTCCGATCAGCTCGTTGCAGTTGTTGTAAGAAAAGGCCACGCGGTATGGTTCAAGCGGCTGCGGATATACGTCAAGTACATCCATGCCCGCTACTCCTCCTGAAATTTCAAACACCAGCCCTGCGGCACGCAGCAGGGCTTTAACGGTTATTTCAGGGTCAGTTCCTCTTTCAAAACGGAACGAGGCATCGGTTTTGAGGCCGTGCCGTTTGGCAGTTCTTCTTACAAAAGCAGGGTCAAAATAAGCACTTTCAATAAAAATATCTTTTGTGTTTTCCGTCACGCCGCTGTCTTTTCCTCCGAAAACACCAGCGATGCAGAGTGGTTTTTTTTCATCGCAGATCATGAGATCTTCTTCTGAAAGCGTTCTTTCAATGCCATCGAGCGTCGTGAATTTTTCATCTTTGCGGGCACGTCGCACAATAATTTTGCGACCTCCGATCTTATCGAGATCAAACGCGTGCAGGGGCTGTCCTGTTTCGTGCAGCACAAAATTAGTGATGTCTACAATATTGTTGATCGGCCGTACGCCAATGCTTTTTAAACGGTTGCTCAGCCAGGCAGGACTTTCCTGAACGGATACGCCTGTAATTACAATGCCGGAATATCTTTTACAACCTTCATTTTCTTCAATCACCACATTTGTTTTGTTCAGGTTGAGCGAAGGCTGAAAAGCCGGTGGTTCCTGAGTACGAAGTGAATGTTTATGCGAGGGGTTCTTGGAGTTAAGTATGGCAGCGAGGTCGCGCGCTACACCGAGATGTGAGGCGGCATCACTTCTGTTAGGTGTAAGACCGATTTCGAGGATCGTATCGGATTCAATTTTAAAATATTCTGCTGCAGGCGTGCCCGTGGGAATGTCGTCTGGCAATACCATAATGCCGGCGTGGCTGCTGCCGAGGCCGATCTCATCTTCTGCACACAACATGCCTTCGCTGGCGGCGCCCCTGATCTTTGATTTTTTAATTTCGAAAGGTTCGCCGGTAAGCGGGTACAGTTTGGCACCCACAGTGGCAACAATCACTTTCTGACCGGCCGCGACATTGGGCGCTCCGCACACAACAGAAAGAGGCTCGCCACTGCCGATGTTTACCTTGGTAAGGCTAAGGCGATCCGCGTCCGGATGTTTGCCGCATTCAAGCACATGGCCTACAACCAGACCGTTTAATCCTCCCGGAATGCTTTCAAAATTTTCAATGCCTTCAACTTCAAGTCCGGCGTCGGTCAGCAAAACGGAGATCTCTTCCGGCGTGTGTTTTATATCAAGAAGGCTTCTGAGCCAGTTAAGGGATATCTTCATAAAAAAGAGAATAAAGATAACTAATTATCAGCAACGGGGCTCAGATCTTTTCCGGGTGATCGCGTGTAAAATTGTTGCGTGTATTGCCTGTGTTCAGTGTGCTGGCGGGTTCAAAAAGCAGAATCTCAACCTCTTCTGACGCTACAGGCCGGTGTTCTACACCACGCGGAACAACGAGCATTTCGCCTGGATGCAGGAGTGTGGTGTGATCGCGGAACTCCATTGCAAGTACACCCTTGAGCACATAAAACAATTCGTCTTCGTTTTCATGAAGGTGCCATACAAACTCGCCTTTGAGCCGGGCCAGTTTTACTTCCTGACCATTCAGTTCAGCTATTACTTTTGGATCCCAGTGTTGCGTGATCTTGGAGAGTTTATCCCGGACGTTGATCTTCTGCATTATTCTAATATGACTTTCGTTACTGTTTCACTGCCGGCAATGGAAACAAAATAAAGTCCGCGAGGCCAGCTTTCCAGCTGGATGGTGTGAACTGCTTGTTCATTGGATCTTCCTTTATAGACCAGTGAGCCGAGCGAATTGTAAATCACAATCTCGGACGAAGCCGGCGCGTATACACTCAGAACTGAAGTAACCGGATTTGGATAAACCGACAGTGATTTTTCTTTATTCAGCGTGTTTAACCCCGTTGTGTTGCAGTCAAGCGTTGTTACCATGATGCTGGCCTGTTTAACACAGAGCGGATTGTTGGCACCGCTGACAGTATAAACGGTACTCGTTTGCGGATTAACAGTGACCGATACGCCCGAAAGATTCCCCGGGTTAAACGTGAAACTGCCGGCCCCTGTTCCCGAAAGTATCACCGGTGAACCTGAACAAACGATCGAATCTGAGCTGACAATGGCCACACTGAAATCGGCAACCACACCAACAAAACGCTGACTTACCTGGATGCAGGGGCCAATGCTGCCAAGAATGGTGTAGTTGGTATTGAACGTGGGTGATACCACCGCAGGTACAGTATTGATGTTGCCGGGGTTGATCGTGTATCCGTTGGTGCCAGAGGCGTTGATGGTAACGGATTGTCCATAACAGATAAGGCTTTGCGATACACTGGTGCTGAGACTGAAATTGGGTACCACAGAAACTGAAATGGCCGCAGAGTTAATACAGTTTCCGTTTGAACCGGTGACGCTGTACGTTGTGTTAACGGCAGGGGAAACAAATTGTGTGTTGCCACTAAATCCGCCTGGAATCCAGGTATAAGACTGCGCGCCGCTGGCTGTAAGCGTTGCTGAGCGACCAGGACAAACAACAGTGCTGTTGGCACTGATATTCAGAGCCGGCAGGTTGCCTGCGTTTAGTGTGAGGGTTACAGGACAACTGGTAGCGCTGTTATTGGAAGACAACAAACTGATGGTGTAAATTCCGCCAGCGGGAACAAATGAAGGACTGGCCGAATTAAATACAATTGAATTACCCGCGTTGGTGACTGTCCATTGCCAGTTGAGTGGCACGCCATTGCTGGAAGAATTCAGCGTGAGCGTTTGTCCGGCGCATACCGAAGTCGGAAGCACAATGGTATTGGTAAGAGCCGGAGGATTGGTGGCACTGATTCTGACATAATATTTTCCAAGGCTGCCGTAATCTGAATAATTATTTGAACGGCCGCCATCCACAGTAAAATAATAGGAGCCGGGATTCAGGTTAAGGCCAATAATGCCATGCAGCCTGCTCAGCGTGGTGTCGAGGGCAAGAAGGTTGTTGTTGTTATCGTACACATGAAGACGGATGTCGAGGTTGGCCCCTGAATAATTAATGGTGTCGAGCGCCCAGGGTTTAATGTTGAATGTAATGTAACGGGTGTCGCAGATGTCAAATTTCCAGGCGTCGAGATCAGAAGGTTCGGTGATCAATCCTGAATCAAGCAGCACCTGGTTGTTCAGGTTCACTATTTTCGCGGTCGGGTAGGTGTCGCCTATATCGTCCGGCAAAAACGAAAGGTAATTCATGTTGGTAAGTCCGATGCTCGCGTTACCGTGATCATTCTGGAAAGTGTTACACGCGGTGGCACTTCTTCCGTTGAACCACACCGTTACATTGCGGCTGTAACCTACGCCCATGATGGGAGCCCAGGAGGTAACCCCCGAACCCTGGCCGGGATGGTATTCATTGGTTTTCACGCATGAACTATTGTAAGTGCTCTGGTGGCGAAGACTCATGGTATGTCCACACTCGTGCGCCGCGGCTTCGGCCATGCTTTTTGGATTGTATCCCAGCTGGTTTTCGAATACCCAGCAAGGTGTGCCGGGAGTTCCGCCCCAGGCAAAACTGCTTACATAGGCCACGCCACCCGCCGATCCGTACCAGGCACTTGTTGGCGTAAACACCACACGGATGCGTCTGTTGGGCATGGCGTTGTTAAAGCGCACGGAATCTGTGGTGACATTTACATCAAATGGTCTGTAATCTTCGCTCACCCTGTTCCAGATCTGCCTGATGGCTGCCGGTGTGGCAGATGAAGGCTGCGCATTGATAACAGCACCGCCGTTCCACATGGTTCCCACTACTTTTTGTCCGTCGAAATCAAGATAGATCACTTTACCGGTAATGGCAGGATTGCTGTTGAGCGTTGGAATCTGCGCCTGTGCGTAAAAAGCTGTAAGAAAAAGAAAAGTATAAATCGGGGTAATGAGTTTCATCTGTTATTTTATTTCCTGGTTATTATTCGGATACGATTTCGTCTTCGCTGCACTTGGTCATCAGTACGCGTTCTTTTTCTACGGTGCCTTTATAAAAAAGTGATTTGTCCCTGGTCATAATAAAAACCTGCGTCGAGTATTCACCATTTACCTGTACAAGAAGTTCTGCTGCGGGGAAATAAAAAAGTTGCACGCGAATGAATGTAATGTCACCGTTCCTGGAGTTCATGATCACTTTGCCATCACGCAGATAAGCGTTTTTTATCGACAAGGATGAACCCTCTTCCTGTTTCAGGAGAAATTCAAAATCAGTTTTGCTGATCGTAAAAGTGGTTGGATGTTTTTCACCCTGTTTTTGTACAACGGGTGATTTCTGAGCCACAAGGTTCAATGCTGAAACAAAGAGAAAACAGAAAACAAGGCGGCGGATAAAAATGATATTCATGGAGATTTTAATTTGACTTTAAACAAATATACTAAATCAGGAAAAGGAAAAAAATGTTGTTAAGAGAAAAACACCATGCCCGCAATGCCGCAAAGGGCTTTGATCAGCATCAGCCCATCAATGATGACGAGGTAATATAAAATAGGCCGGCGGTTGTGCAAACCGTAGGCTACGCTGATGACAAGAAGAAAAGGAATGATGTTAAATATGATGCGCATGGGATGAAACTGATGAATGATCGCGTAGGTAATAAATGCACTGAGTCCTAAAACGCACAGGGGCATGATCACGTAAAAAATGGTTCGGCGCAGACCAAGTTTTACAACAAAAGTTTTGAGCTGCTGGTTGTAGTCCATCGCGTAATCTTTAATGTCGAACATGATGCACAGGAGCGTGATGTACATAAAGTTTTTAATGAAGAGGAACACTCCTACAAGTGTGAATTCAAATTCGATGGATTTTGTGATGCTGTGATAAAGCACCGGATACAGGGTAACCATGCCTGCCCAGATAAATCCTATGATAAACGGTTTTAGCCAGCCTATGTCGCGCAGGTTGTACCGTCGGTAACGCGGATGATTGACGCCGTAATAAAAAGCGGCCACCAGGGGGAACAAAAGGATCAGTGCGCTTTCAACAAGTGTGATGTCTGCAATTTTGTGCCGGTTTTCAAGAACAAAAGTCAGCCCGCCTGTGAAAAAAATCAGAACCATCAGTGCCTGACTTTTCCAGAGTGTGTTGCGGTTTCTGAAATACCAGGCCGAACGTTCGTTGGTGGTATCGAGGGAAGTTTCGGTGGTCATGTACGCCTTGCTGTAATACAGCACCGTGGCTGAGAACACCAGAATATAAAACAGTGCCTTGTTAATAGGGTAATTTTGCTGAAGACTAGCTTCTATGGCAAGGGCCACGGCACAAAGACCGTAAAAATAATTACCGAAGAAAATGAAACGTATCAGTTGATTGCCACGGATCGCCGCCATAGATTCTGAAAATAAATGCGCTTTCGCACAGCGGGAAGATACAAAAAAGCTGCGCGCGATAAGCCTCATCCCGGATTCGCTGTTGCCGAATCGCCCTGATTCTGGTGGCAATGCCGCTCGGGTTGCTGACCGCCACATTTTTTACGGCAGGCGGACACAGTAAATAAAAAAATCAACAGAAGAGTGCAGAGACAAGTTTTAAAAATTGGTTTCATGTTTATCTAATTGGGCCTTTATCTACACAAAGAAAATGCCAGGAATAGTTAAGTTCAGATTTTCCTGCGTGCTGTGACGATAACTTAGTTTTTACACTCACCTGAAGTATACTCGCTGATGCCGTGGCATTCGGCGTCGCAGGCATTGCTGTAAGTTTTATTGTTGCAGCCACAAACCGGGTCGTACTGAAAAGTGCAGACACAATCTGTTCTGGATTTTTCGACGCATTTATTTCTCTTGCAGGAGGTCGAACTCAACACAAGGAGGCAGATCAATGTTTTAAACACCAGGAAAGAAGTTCTCATTGTTAATTGATTTTTTTTGTGAGGATAGGATCGCGGTAGAGCGCTGTTTTTCCCGCGGCGCTGTCGTTGAGCAAGGGCAACGAACATTGGTAAAGCGAACTGATCAGATGTCTGAAAGTATTGACCGAACTGGTTCTGTGAGGCGGCTTCACACCGGGCGTTCTCAGCGCGTAGAGGATCCGTGACCTGGCTTCGAAAACATCGTCGGCTGATGTCGCGCTTACCCACGGGCCGTGATCGGACTGAAGGATGATGCAGGCGCGTGGATTTTTTTTCAGAATGGTATCGGTGAGTGAGAGCACCTGGTTGTTCACATGTACGAGCTGGTCCACATAAAGTTCGGCGGGTTCCCACGAATGCTCTGTAAACCGGTGTCCCGTTCTGATCTTTCCTTCACGGTCGAAGATATAAGGTGGATGAGGCGCCACAAAATGCATAAACGAAAATTTAGGCACGCCGCTCACCGATGCCATTTTGTACATCTGGCTGAACTGGCTGCTAAGGCGTTGGTGGGCGAAGATACCGATCAGATCGTCGAGCCGCAGAATGGTGTGGCGGAGCATACTTTTTTCAAATTCGTTTGGCCCGCTGATGTTTACGGTTGAATCCGCATCTGTAAATGAGCCGGTAACAGCATATCCGCTGTAAAGGTGATGGATCTGGTACCCATTTTCTTTAAAGATCCTGAACACCTTGTTATCGCGCAGTTTCTGGTTGATGTTGTCAAGATCAGAGTGGTAATCCATATTCAGACTTGATGCCAGTGAATGCGAGGTGTAATAATAATTGGCAAAGGCCGAATCACTGAACTCAAATCCCCGCTGACGAATGGCTGAAACAAAATCCTTGTTGCTGAAGTGATAATATTTTTCGAGAACAGCGGCAGAGGCATAACCGTCGAGAATAATGTAATAGATGTCGGGACGTGCCGCGCTATCTGCGAAAGTGATACCGGTGCGTTCATTATTCATCAGGTTTTTTTCATCAGGCACTTTGTTTTGGCCTGTAAATATGTTGTAAATATTAAAGAACAGCAGGATGCCTATGAGCACGTTGAGAAAATAATTGATCTTAATAAAGTCGTGTTTTGATCTGCGGATAAAAACAAATCCCGCGCCGAGTACGAGCAGGTAAAAAACAATGAGGTAACGGTGAATGTTGCTCAAAGGCCAGGAACCCTGATAATAAAGCCATTCAAGCATCTCATAAAATACGCCGTACTGGAAAAGTCCAAAAAGGAGCAAGGTTGTAAATACGCCCGCTTTGAGGCGATTTTTTTTCATGAGAAAATAAAAGACCAGGAAAAGAGCCACGCTTATTACCGCGCCGATCAACAGCGTGCGGTAGGTCATGCTCAGGCTCGATTGTGAAAGGTTGTGGCCGTAAAGAAATAAAACAACAAAAGGGATCACCAGAAAGGTGTGGTAAGAATACAGCCTGATCCTCCGTTTGATCATGGTTTGCTTTTATTGATAAAATAAAACAATCTGCGTGCTGATCCCGGTACGGATGTTTCTTCCACAAGTGTAAAAAAACGCGTGAAGTTTTCTTTGAAATTTTCGAGAGTGTAATCTGCAAATACATCTTTACGTGTCACCAGCAGCCTGGCAACCTGCACGTCTTCACGCGGCACAAACTCAATGATCAGTTTTTGAGTGCTGGTGGAAAAAAATTCAGCAAGCTTTTGAAGGGGCACGTTGTTACCAATGCAAAGATGATGGATAAGTGCAAGGGCAAGCGTGAAGTCTGCTTTCGCGATCCGGTCAATGAACGAGGCCCGTTCATCGCTGTTCCAGCCATAGGCCGGGGTAGGGTTGCTGAGATCGGTATGGAGTGCCAGAATATTTTCGGTTTTTTTTGCCTGGATTGCTGACACTACTTCCGCGTCAACGTCGCAGGCCACAACATAATTGCTGTGCATTGCCGCGATGGCCGAAAAATCGCCGGTGTTGGCGCCAAGGTCAACTGTTAAAGCCGGCCTCGCTTCTGAAATGTGTTTTTGTACAAATTGTTTTTTCGCCGCAAATCCCTCGTCTGTGTAGCTGAAATCTTTGTAATAGCCCGTCCAGTTAGTTTTTTTGGTTTTGATGGTCATGCTCCGGATGCCCTGTTCCATGTGCTCGATGAGGGCAAGAATCCTTTTTTTGCTGATGCGGAGTTGGCTCGAGTTTATCTTTTTGTCATCAGCATGTTTGTTCTCAAGTCTGGCATGAAGGTGAATGTGCGTATAAGCGAGCAAATTCAGTCGTGAGCGGAAAGGCAGCAGATCGGAACACAGCCGCAGCGGAAGACCATCGATGTGTGTCACAAACAACGATTTTAGATCGGGTAATCCATACCAGGCAAGCAGCAGTGGACCCAGAAAGTGAGTGCAGAACTGCCTGTAGGCGTGCCATGGTTCGCCCGGACGATAAGGTTCAAACGAAAGCGAGTCAATGAATACAGGTTTGGGTCCCGAGAATTGAACGTTGTAAGCACTCGCGTCTTTCAGACTGAAATTTTCCTCAAGCGCTTTTTTTTGAATGCGCAGGGTGAGCAGGGCCGCTTTTTTTAGTTGGGAGAAAGTCCACTCAGACGGATAAGAGATAAAAGGGATTTTGTGCGGCTGAATGATTTTAAACGCAGTAGGGTGGTTATGCGCGGGCAACTCTTCGAAACCAATCAGTTTTTTTTCAGCAACGAGTTCCTTAAAAAAACGGGTTTCATGAAGTCGCTCCCAGGTTGCCTGATAGCTGAAATTGATGGCGCGAAAAATTTCACCATTGTTGTAAAAGATATAACCATCCTGATCTCGGAACGATGCCGGTTCAGTATTCATACTTATTCTTCTTCTGATTCCGCCCCGTTTTTGCGTTTAAAAACGGAGAGAACGGAATACCAGATTCTTTTAAAAAATACGATGGAAGCAAGAAACCCACCCGCCAGGATCTGCAGCAGCAAACTGCCCGTTCCCGGATCAAGGTATAACATGAAGTCTTTTATCAGCATTCCCAAATATAAGAATTTAAAAAATATTTAACGTTTTTTGCACAAATTTCACAAAATTGGCAAAACGATTTTTATTTAAAATCGAGCGTTTTGCGAATCGCTAAACTTCTTTCGGCCTGGCGCATTTTGGTAGCCAGATGTTTCACGATGAATTGTTTGATCTCGGCGTTATAAAATTCAATCGTAGAATTTAAGTTTCGTTCAGTGGTGGTGATAAAACGTTTGATGCGGTCGTATTCATGTTTTATTCTTGCCGTCACTTCAGGCGTGAGTTCCTCAAGGTGATAAAAGGTGTCGATCTCAAATGAAATAAAATTGCCGCGCAGAAGAACGGGTAAATCAACAGGGCGATATCCTGAGTTATAAGGACTGAGTCCGAGGAAACGCGTATCACCTTTCACAACCAGGGAATACTCGGCAAAATACCGAGTTTCGCGGTAGCCGGGTTTCGCAACAAGATCAACAAGTTTGTCGTCGAATGAGATGTGCAGTTCCGGCAACACATAACACTTAAGGGTTAGTGACACAAGTTCGGGGAAATTTTCTTTGTACAGCAAAACCTCTGTATCGCTCATGCGGCCAATCTCTCCGGCAATTTTGTTAAAATGTTGGTCTGCGAACGCGTCAAAAGACATCTCGCCGAAAAGAAGAAAACTGTTTTTCATCTGCTTGTGTGTGTATTATAAATTTATACTTTGAACACGATAAAGAGTTTCCCGCGCCGCTTATTTTTTCAACAGGTTTTAAGCGTTTGTATCTTGCTGTTCATTGGGTTTTAATTGGTAATGAGCGTGGTACGAATCAGAGGTTTTTTATTGCGATTCGGAAAGAATCATAAGCGGCGGCAACGGGTTGATATCTGGCAGATGTTTATCCATGCGGCCGCCCGGATTGGGAAAATTCAGAATGATTTTACCGGTAATTCACAGGTTTTTAACCGGAAACTGACAGGAATTGACATGTTATGACATGCTTTTTAACCGTGTTTATCCACAATTGTTGAAAACCGGGTCAGGGCCCTGTTTACAGCCTTTTTCCCCAAGCCCCCGCCGGAGAGTAAAATTTTCTACAACCTTAAAGCCTTGATGGGTGGGGCGTTTGCTGGAAATCAGTGACTTAGTGACTGGTTTGATTTTATATATAAAAGTTAAAAAATCAGATATGAAAATCCTGGAAGTGAATGCACTGAACGGTCCCAACTACTGGTCAGGCTACCGGAAGCAGATTGTTGTAATGAAATTGGATCTGGAAGAACTTGAAGAACTCCCGACAAACAAAATTGAAAATTTTCACGAACGTATTTCCACCGCCATACCTTCTCTTTTCAGCCACCGCTGTTCTGAAGATCATGAAGGCGGTTTTTTTATGCGCATCAGGGAAGGTACCTGGATGGGCCATGTAATCGAACACATAGCACTTGAGATACAAACCCTTGCCGGTATGGACTGCGGTTATGGCCGCACCCGTGGCACAGGGAAGTATGGCGAATACCATGTTATTTTTTCCTACGAAATTGAGCGTGCGGGCCGTTACGCCGCGCAGGCTGCGGTTGAGATAGCCGATGCTCTGGTGAAAGGCATCGCGCCTGATATCGACGGCATTGTAAATGAATTAAAAAGAATTAAGTCGCAGGACGATTTTGGTCCGAGCACCAAGGCCATTGTGAACGAAGCACGCAAAAAAAACATCCCTGTTAAACGTGTCAACGATTATTCGTCTCAGGTTATTTTTGGTTACGGCGTTAACCAGCGCACCATCAGGGCCACAATGACAGGGAATA
>CAZFCR010000050.1:0-13114 GCA_964517305.1 uncultured Akkermansia sp. | reverse complement strand
TTTCTGTATAATTATTTTTATTAGATTTTTTTGTTTTTCATAAACCTGTGTGGCCAGCTGTAGACTGTTCTGAAGATCTGCCACCTGTTGCTGAACGGCGCGGGCGTCCGTTTCGGCCAGCACCTGACCCTTGCTCACTTCCTGACCTACTTTTACATGTATGCGGGTAATGGTACCCGGCATTTCGGTGGAAATGGCTACGTTTTCATCAGCATCCACTTTTCCCTGCACTTCGATGTAGGTTTTAAAAGGACGCAATTCAACCGGCATCACTACCACGTCGGTTTTTTTGGCTTCACCGAGTGTGTCAGTTTTTTTCAGTTCTGCTTCAAGCTCAGCAATTTTTGAATCAATTTCCGAACGCTCTGATCGTAACTTCTCGAGCTGCGCTTTATTATCAGGCGCACTGCAGGAAAAAACAAACACGGTGAGGGCGAGGTATAAAAATTTATTTTTCATATATGGGTTGGTTTGGGATATTATCTGTGTGATGATTTATTATTTAATTAAAGTGCCTGTGGCTTTCTGGTAATCGAGTTTTGACACCAGCATATCGTAGATTGCATTGTAATAATTGATCTCAGATTCTCTCAGCGCCGCCTCGGCCGTAACTACTTCGATATTGCTGCCGACACCTTCCTGATATTTTTTCTGCGCAACTTCCTGCACGTGCTGTGCCAACTGCCGGTTACGCGTTTGAATTTTCAGTGAAGCAATGGCGTTATTAAGATTGGCGGCAGCTGAAGCCGCTTCAAGCGCGAAGCCCTGCTGTGTCATCCGCATGGTGTTTTGTGTTTTGGTGAGTTCAATTTTTGCCTGTTGAATACGGTTGTGACGGCGAAGACCATCAAAAATACTGAGGTTGACCGAAGCGCCGATTACAAAATTCGGGAACCATTTTTTAGGTTCATTTTTCTGAAACAGATCAAACTCGTTACTGAATCCCTGGTATCCCCCGCTCGCAAAAGCGGCAATCGTCGGCGCATAGCCGAGTCTTTCTTTTTTCAGATTCAGCGCATTGAGTTCAGAGCTTGTTTTAAGGAGTTGAAATTCGGGACGAGCGGTAACATCGGAAGAAGAAGTGATCTCCGAGGCCTCTACTGTTTCAGGAAGTTTGTCGGTGAGTTCGAGCACAGCATCACCTGTGTACCCCATCTGAAAACGCAGGCCAATTTCTGCCAAAGCAACCAGGCGAAGTACTTTTTCTTTTTCAATCACCAGGTTGTTGTAAGTCACCTCCAGACGTTCTACGTCAATCAGCTCAACAAAACCCTGTTGATTATAGGCACTGGTTTCTTCATAAAGTTTTTTCAGACGCTGCACATTTACATCCAGCAATTTCTGTCTCTCCGTGTTGATAAGTACCATATAATAAGCTTTCGACACACCGGCAATAACGTCGGCTTTAGACCGGTTGGCATTTAACGTACTGATCTGCTCAAGATATTTTGCAGCCTGTAATCCAACGATGTAATCGCTGTTAAACAAAAGCTGACTCAGGGAAGCGCCTACACTGGCCTGATATTTTAAACCGAAAGCTGCTGGAAGAGCGGGATAAGCTGCAGGGTCCAATTTTGAAGCATCAATCGGAATAGGAGGCTGCGAGGGATTCTCCATGGCCCTTACAGTATTGACCGCTTCCATACTTCCCCTGTAAACAGAAGGGGAGATAAAATCAGGAATGACTGTTACAGGAATTTTAATAAAGTCCTTCAGATCGAACGTAGCAGATAACTGAGGATAACCGATACCCGCGATTTCACGCTTTTTGTATTTCGCGGCCACAATGTCACTGTTTGCGTTCATCATGTTCGGGCTATTCTTCAGCGCATAGTCGATGGCCTGCTGCAGACTGAAAGCAGAGGAACTCTGTTCCTGCGCACCCAGGTTTAAAATGCCCAGGCAAACAAATAAACTTAAAATGTACTTTTTATAGTGTTTCATAGATTTGGGTTTATTATTCTTCTTCTTTTATTTTTTTATAGTTGTTAATCAGTTTGTGTCCCTTTACCGTTGAGATGGCGTACATAAACATGTCGAGCATCAGATCGTGCGTTTTCGCAAAACTCACCCTTTCAAAACTGAAGGCCGTTCCGAACATCAGCAGATCGATCTGCGCCATGCGGTACCTTGCCACAAACTCAGCATCCAGATCACTCCGGTAAATGCCGGCTTCCATGCCTTTTTTGAGGTTCGACAACACATTGCTGTATGCGCAGTTTTCTTTAAAGCTTTGAAATCTTTTAAATGCAGCCGGGTAAAATTTCTGCAGATCCATAAAAAAATTCGGATTGATGTTTTGCATCATCGAACGCATTTTGTTGGAGATCATGATGATCTCTTCTATAGGATCAGACGCCGCTTTATTGAACTGATCAAATTCACACTCGTGTTCATTCAGCTCGAGTTCACAAAGTTGGTTTACCAGATCATCTTTTTCCTTAAAGAACTGGTAAATGGTTTTTTTGGACATGCCCAGCTCTTTGGCAATATCATCCATGGTAACATGTTTGATGCCGTAGCGGAAAAACAAAGCGAGGGCAGTTTTAAGTATTTTTTCCTGTGGTTCCATTTTAAAATCGGGCACAAAACTATGGAAACTTTAATTGTCTTACAAGTTTCCTCTAAAAAAAATAATTTTTGCATCTTTACCCGCTGATGGAAAGTGCCAAACAAAGCAGGTGGAAACGTTTAGGGGAGTTTTTGAGGAAAAAGTACCGGCTGGTGATCTTAAATGACACCACTTTTGCCGAAAAATTCTCGCTCCGCCTCTCACCGCTCGGCATTATCATCGGCGTGGCGGCCATCACCATTGTGATGACGACACTGGTAATCAGCCTTGTAGCTTTTACTCCACTCAGGGAATACATTCCGGGCTACGGTACGGTGTATGAGCGCAAACAGATCCTTCGTTTAACCCAGGTGGCCGATTCTCTGGAAGCGAGCATCGACACCCGCGACCGTTATTTAAAAAGTGTGCTCGACGTTATTCATGAAAAACCGGAAACCCGCTCTCCCAAACCCGGAAAAGATACAACAGGCCGTTACCGCAAAACCGATATCAAACCCGGCGCAGCAGACATTGAATTCAGGGAGGATTTCGAAAAAAGCAAAGATGGCAGCAGCGTGGCCGCCATTAAACCGGGCGGACTGAGCGAACTGGTGTTCTTTTCGCCGGTAACAGGTTTTATTACCAGCTCCTTTAACCTCAGCGAAGATCATTATGGCGTTGACATTGTGACCAAACAGGACGAGACCATTAAGAGCACGCTCGATGGCACCGTTATTTTTACAGGATTTTCAGCGGAAGACGGCAACATCATTCACGTGCAACACAGCAATAACCTCATCAGCATTTACAAACATTGTTCTGCCATTCTTAAAACCACCGGCGAACGTGTTCGCTCAGGCGAAGCCATCGGCGTAGTTGGCAATTCCGGCGAAAAAAGCAAAGGTCCCCACCTGCATTTCGAACTCTGGTTCAACGGCTCTGCAATTAACCCGCAGGAGTTTCTGAGTTTTTGATACCCTGTCCATCGTACCTCGTCCTTCGTACTCAACCGTTCGCGAGAATTTGTAATCCGTGCCGATTCAGTAATTCTATGCCCTTCAGAATCCCGAAGGGATTCAATCTAAATAACGGCGGACAAAGTCCGCCGTAAACACAAAAAAGAGACTACGACCCAGAAGGGGTCGAACAAACAACACCGGGAGCCCGTGCAAAAGTGAGCGATCTGTTCAACCCCTCCCGGGGTTGTTGTGGTTCCGTAAACTTTGTCCACCCGCTTTGCGGGCGGACAATGAAATTCAACCCCTCCGGGGTTGAGCACCAACAACGCGTTTCCCCATCGCAAAATCTTCCAAGTCTTCGCCCGCTTGTGCACAGGCACCTGGAAGGGTTGCGCGCAGGCCGTTTCACCGACTCCGATATGCCCATCCACCGCGTCCATCGCGAAGGCTTGTACTGTGTATCCGAGACCGGAAGCGATCTGGGCTTTCCCTTTATCAATAAGAGATTTTCGTATTGACTTTTTCTTCCTAAAATGTACCAAATCAAGCCTACATGTGGTTTTCTCCGGAGGTCACCGCGTAAGCACCGTTCGCGTGCAGCGGGCTGGCAAAACGGCGAGGCAGTGGCAGGGTGAATTCAATTTTGTTAGATGGGCAAGAAGCCTCAGACAATTCCATGCCCTTCAGAATCCCGAAGGGATTCAATATAAGTAACGGCGGACGAAGTCCGCCGTGCACACGCAAAAGAACCTACGACCCTGAAGGGGTCGAACAAACAACACCGGAAGACCATGCAGACGCGAGCGATGGGATCACCGACCCATTTTAAACTTGTTCAATCAACCCTCCGGAGTTTTTGAATTTCTAAGGTGATAGGCCTGGCTGACAAACAAACTATTAAAGAAAGCGAAAAAAGTCAGCCCCGCCTGCGTCTCCAAAGTATCTTCCGATAAAAACGAAAAAAACAACAAAGTAAAAAACGGCCAGTAAAGCAAGTGCAGACTTTTTCTGAGTAAAATAGCGGGATACATCAGGCTGCATAAAAAAACCAGAAGTCCTGTAACACCCAGAGCCACGGTGACGGTGATCAGCTGGTTATGCGGCCGTTTGTGCCATTCGGGTTCCAGTGGAGATTGTGTTTCCACATACGCTCGGTTCATCTCCTTTTGCACATCGCCTGTACCAACACCCAGCAGGGGCGATTGAGCAATCAGATGCAGGGCCGCTTTCCAGAAATAAAATCGCATGGTAATGGAGTTACCATTTACATTGCTGCCGCATTTAAATTCATCGTATTCGTGCACGAGTTCATAAACGCGTTTGTGCATAAAATTCCAGCTGTTGTACAAATGGTTGGGAATACCAGCCTGTACATTTTTTTTATCTTCAGTGCTTAGTTGAAGATACGCAACCGAATCTTTTTTTAAACCCCTGCTCGCCATATAACGCACCAGCACCGCGTAACGGCCCAGGTTATGTGATTGGTCGTAATTAAAACTGTCTGCGGGAAAATCGCGCTGCCAGGCGCGTTTTAATTCTTCAAGCTGAATGTTCATGTGAACATAATACCCGTTTTCTTTCTGACCCTTCGGGTCGAAATGAATGTACAGATTGTTACCCGGACTTATTTTTGCAGTTACATTGTTGACGTCATTTTTAACCACCAGCTGGGACTGTGCGATACTGCGCACATATAAAAAAACAAAAACAAAAAAGACCGCTGTCAGCGAAAGCGCCACCAGGCGAAACCCCCGGCCCCGGCGCATTAGCAGCCAGGCGACGAACAGTAACACGACTACAAAAAAATTAACCAGACCCGAGGCAAGCCCCATCATGTACATGGTGACGAGCAGATAAAGAGCAAGCGCGAAATGAAACATTTTTTCCAGAATTGTTTTGCTCTGCGTGGACAGATAAACCAGCACCGATATGCCCATATTCAGAAAAAGTCCGAGCCGGATGTGACTCATGAACCGCGACGCGTTGCGCACTTCGTTGGTACTGTGCAGAACAAAACTGTAGACCAGACACCAGGCCGTGTTGACCACACATCCCAGAATAAAACAATATAAAACAAGCCGTAATTCTTTGGCTGTAAGCAATTCCGCGCACATCAGTATCAGCGGCAAAAACATGATGGGCATTTTGGTGCGGACATCATCCCAGCCGGCGCCCATATCCGTTGTGTAAAACAAACCCAGCACGTGTACAAGAAATGCCGCGCTCATGATCCAGAAAAGAGAATTGCTGCGAACCTGTTTCCATTTTTGTCTGAACCGCCCTTCGAGTAAAAAATTGCCGAGCAGTATAAATTGCGGCACGCTGGTAGGTACTGTCCCCATCATCATGCCAAAGGCCAGTGAACAAACGCCAAACAAAAAAATATACCTATGTACCCGAAGTGACAGCACCTTTGTCAAATAAACGAAAAAATCGAAGATATATTTGGACGTCACAAAAAAATCCCGGCTCAGGAGCCGGGATCTGCTTCACTTATCTCAAAAAAAGGCCGTATTAGTTTCCGTAGTCAGAGAGGAACTTGATGCGCATCACACGGATCTCTTCTTCCGTGTAATCGTTCTCACCCAGTTCTTTCAGCGCTGCCTCCACGCTGTCGGTATCGCTCTCTTTAAAATATTCCATGATCTCATCCTGTTTTTCTTCGTCCATGATGTCATCAATGTAATAATTGATGTTCACCTTGGTACCAGATTCCACAATCGTTTCAATCTCGGTCAGTAAATTCGGCAGGGTCAGATTTTTACTCTTGGCCATGTCTCTGAGGTTGATCTTGCGGTCAATGTTCTGGATGATGTACACTTTAAGTCCCGATTTATTCACAACAGATTTAATGACCATGTCAACCGGTCTTTCAATGTCGTTGTCGTCTACATATTTTTTAATCAGGTCAACAAATGGTTTGCCGTATTTGGATGCTTTGCCTGCACCCACGCCACTGATCTTGGTTAACTCGTCAATGGTAACTGGGTACTGGATCGACATTTCTTCGAGCGATGGCTCCTGGAAGATCACATAAGGCGGTAAACCTTTTGCTTTGGCTGTTTTTTTAACCTGGTCCTTCAGCAGGGCGTAAAGTACCTCGTCGGCGGCTGTGCCTCCGCCTTTTCCACCCGAAATAATATCATCATCCGAAAGATCCTTATCGCCGTTCACATAATCGTGATCGCGCGTGAATTTTACGCTGTAAGGTTTTTTAAGAAATGCTTTTCCTTTATCCGTTAATTTCAGCAAGCCGTAATTTTCAATGTCTTTTGAAATAAACCCGTTAACAACAGCCTGTCTTAAAACAGCCTGCCAGAATTTATCATCTTTATCGTGATCAACGCCTTTGCCCCATGATTCGAGCAGGTTATGTTTGTAGGTTTTGGCCGTAGCAGTAAGGGTACCCATGATCACATTGATCACATCCTTGATCTTGTGTTTTTCCTTGATCTCCAGCACACATCCTAGCGCGAGTTCCAGATCTTCTTTTGCTTCAAAGCGCTGTTTAGGATGGCGGCAATTATCGCACATGCCATTACAACGCGATTCTTCAAATTCTTCACCAAAATAATGCAGGAGAAATTTCCTTCTGCAGCTGCTGGTTTCGGCAAAAGACGCGGTTTCCGCCAGCATCTGTTTTCCGATCTCCTGCTCCGCCACAGGTTTGTCCTTCATGAATTTTTCCAGCTTTACAATGTCGTCGTAACTGTAAAAGGTCACACATTTTCCTTCCCCCCCGTCGCGACCTGCGCGTCCGGTTTCCTGGTAATAACCTTCAAGTGATTTAGGAATATCGTGATGGATCACAAAACGTACATCCGGTTTGTCGATTCCCATTCCAAAAGCGATGGTAGCTACGATCACATTCAGTTCTTCCATTAAAAAACCATCCTGTGTGCGCGCTCTTTCTTTTGCATCGAGTCCGGCATGGTAAGGCGCGGCCTTGATGCCATTCACTTTCAGCGCTTCGGCAATTTCTTCCACCTTTTTGCGGCTGAGGCAATAAATGATCCCGCTTTTACCGGCGTGTTGTTTTACATATTTAATGATCTCTTTGTTAACGTTTTGTTTGGCGCGCACATCATAATACAGGTTATCGCGGTTAAATGAGGATTTAAACAAACTGGCCCCCATCATGCCGAGATTTTTCTGAATGTCCTGCTGCACTTTTGGAGTGGCAGTGGCAGTAAGCGCCATTACGGGAACACCACCAACGGCGTCGATAATTGGTCGCAGGCGACGGTATTCAGGTCTGAAGTCGTGACCCCACTCCGAAATACAATGAGCCTCATCAATGGCGAAGAAAGAGATCTTGAATTCCTTAAAAAAATTAATGTTATCTTCTTTGGTCAGCGTTTCAGGCGCAATATAAAGCAACTTGGTTTTGCCCGAGAGCACATCTTTTTTTACCTGGGCAATATCGCTTTTGTTGAGTGATGAATTTAAAAAGTGTGCAATGCCGTTTTCGTTGCTGAAACCGCGGATGGCATCCACCTGGTTTTTCATGAGGGCAATGAGGGGCGAAACCACAATGGCGGTTCCTTCACTTAAAATAGCAGGTAACTGGTAGCATAAACTTTTACCGCCTCCTGTAGGCATAATTACAAAGGTGTCCTTTCCTCCAAGAAGGCTTTTGATGATTTTTTCCTGATTCCCCTTAAAGCCATCAAAGCCAAAAAAGCTCTTTAGGGTGTCTAAAATTTCTGAAGTTTCTACCTCGTCAACCATTGGTTCTAGTGATTAAATTGTGTGATTCGTTGAGGGAACTGAGTTTTTACCCATTTTTCAATTCCTATTTAAAGATATACAATTTTCTTTTTACAGCACAAATTTATTTTGACGAATTACCAATTTTTAGAACCTGTTGCTGAGGCTAAAGCCATGATAACTAAAGATTTGCGTCCATTTTCTGGTAATACTTTAACATAGGGATCACAAAAAGCACCGAAACCAGGGTGCTGAAGTACATCATGGGCCCTGTTTGATCGCTCAGGATAAAAAAAAGCAGCCTCGCAAAAAAGGTGATCAGGTACATCTGCACGCCCCATTTTTTAAAATACCAGAGTCCTACGTAGGAAATGAACTGCGCGGCCACCAGAATGCCATAAAGGGCGGGAACAAAGAGGCCCAGTTTTTTAATGCCGGGCGAAAATACCTGCGGGAACGTAAAAAGGATGGTGAGATAACCCACAATACAGATAATGGTAATGATCTTTGGCCTGCTCATCAGTTACTGCGGATTGCCTCCACGGGATCGAGCTGTGAAGCGCCATAGGCGGGAATAAAACCGCTGATGATCCCGATGAGAATTGAAATTGTAAAACCCAGCACCACATTGTTCAGTTTTAAACTGATGTCCATGTCAATATGGTCCTTCGCCAGCAGGGTGATGAGCCAGGTCAAAACCAGTCCAAAGAATCCACCGATGCTGCTCAACAGCACACTTTCACTTAGAAACTGACCCAGGATAAAAATGTTACGGGCACCAAGGCTTTTTTGAATGCCAATCAGATTGGTGCGTTCGCGAACAGATACAAACATGATGTTGGCAATGCCGAATCCGCCCACAAGAATGGAAAATCCGCCGATGATCCAGCCCGCTGTGCCTATAATGCCGAAGATCATGTCGAAGGGTTCTGACAACATGCTGGTTTCGTTCAGGGCAAAATCGGGATCTGATTTAGGCCTGAGTTGCCGGATGGCCCGCATCTGCCCGGTGAGTTCGTCAATCATTTCGGCATTGGATACTGTTGGCCGGGCTTTGGCGTAAATCGTCGGGTCCACATTATCCGAGCGACTGTCGATGATGTAACGCGCAAAATTATAGGGAATAAACACCTGGTAATCGGCACTCATACCAAGCAGACTTTCTCCTTCTTTTTTCAGAACCCCGATCACCGTTGCTTTTTGCCCGGCTATTTTGATCTCCTTGCCAATGGCTTCATCGGTATCAAACAAACCTTCGGCAATTTTTGAACCTATGATCACGAGCCGGTAACCGGCGTCGGTTTCATTCTGCGTAAAATAACGGCCTTCAACGAGGTCAAAGGGTTTGATCTTATAAAAATCGAAAGAGATGCCGGCCACCACGGCATTTTCAATGCTACCCGAGCGGTATTTGAGAGTACGGCGGGCGCCTATCCTATATGCGAGCGCCTCAGTGCTGCGGCAACGTTTCTGTAATTCATCGAGTTCATAATATTGAGGAACCGGTCGGTTGATGTATTTCCACCAGGGATATTCACCCTCAAACACCCAGGGCCACTTCTGAATGTACACCACATTGTTGCCAAGAGAGGAGACGCTGCCGCGGATGTTGCTTTCCAGGCCATCAACAATGGTAAAAACCAGGATAATGGCAAAAATACCGATGGTGATGCCAAGCAGGCTGAGAAAAGACCTCAGCTTGTTAGAGACCAGCGATTGCCAGGCGAACAAAAAACTTTCCTTGAGAACGAGGAATAACATGGTTTAAAGTTACCATTATTTCAAATCGCCGCTCCAATAATGGGATGGATGGTTTACCTGCCCTGTTTACGGCTGTCGGGACCTTCGTTCAGCGGCTTTGACCCATGCGTTTCATATTTTACACGCTGGCGTTTCCTGAGCAGGTACAGCAGAGACGAAAGGATAAAAAAGCCCAGAAAAAAAACCGCGCTGTCATTGTCCTTCGTCACAAGAAAATAAATGGTGCAAACTACGCCGATGATGGCAGCAACGAGCCACAACCTTTCTAAAAAAACAAAAATCCTGAGTTGTGTTTTATAATTCATCATTGTTCAATTGTATTTGTCCTGTTACTTTTTTGATCTCGTATTTTGTAAAGTCCTGGTTACTCTCCATGCCCTGACCCATAATGATCTGCCTCGCCGTGGTGATCTTCACAAATGCATCGGTGTAGATCCTGCCTTTTACTTCGTCCCAGATCAGTTTTTCGGTCTCCAGTTTTTCTCCTTTTATGTTCACTACTTCCACGGCCCTTTTGGCTTCCATCCGTCGCGACACGTCGTAACGCACACCATAATCTGCTTTGAGTGTGGCCGACACTTTTTCAAACTCATCAAAAAAAGTAACAAAAACGCCGTTGGGTAAAATGGTAAAAGGTTCGCTTACGTTTTTATCAAAGATCAGCATGCGGTTGGCTTTCACCATGATCTTGAGCTGCGCGCTGTCGGTATACAAAAGCGTAACGCTGTCGCCGATCTGTGAAGGACTGAGTTTGTTTTTTGGAAGCGCCAGCACATCTTTCATATCGTTGGTGCATGATATCAAAAACAGGCCCGTCAATAAAAGTGGTATGGCTAAACGCGTCAACACTAATCGTACCTGAATTTCTGGAACCAGCGGTCGCAGAACGTAAAACCAAAATTAACTCGCCAGAAATTTTCCCTGGTCATGTTGTTGTCCAGCGTTCCCATCTGCCCGTACTGCAAACTCACATTCACCATGGAAGAAAGCCGGCCAATGCCCACCGGCAGACCTAAACCGGCCGATACCATGTAAGTACGCATATCATTTCCTTTCAGGTTAATGTAACCTGTTTCGTACGAAGCGCCCAAACGGTAATTGATCCGTTTGCCAAAGGCACCGCGACCGGCTGCGTATTTTTCAGGCACAAAATTGATCCCGATGCCCACGCGGTAATTGTTATTAAGAACACCTGCATCCAGCGGATATTTAAAATTTTTCCAGCCTGTTAAGGCAAAGTCGGCCACAAGGTGAATGCGCTCGCCTTTTTTAAAACCAACACCAATTCCCTGTTCCATTGGCAAGGTGAGTCGGCCCTTCTGATCAATGTTATACATGACTGTATCGCGGATCACTTCATCGCCGGCCCCGGTTAAAATGTAATTATAAGCTACTGAGTTGTAGTTGTAATCCATTTTGTTGTTCAGGTTCATAAAATAACCAAAGGTGAATTTCACCTTTTCTTTCATGGCTTTTTTCCTCCCCTGGCTTTTTACACTGTCGATGGTGATCGCTGTCTGCACACCGATATTGCCTGTAAAATCGCCCAGACTCACTACCCTTTCAACATAGGTGTTGTTGTAAAGAAGAGAGTTAGGATAAATAACACGGCCTGTTTGCTGGATGTTTCCAAAAATATAATTAGCGTTAGCGCCAACAGAAAGATCGCTGAGCATCTTGCTGCCGAAATTCCTGAGTTTAAAAACAGCAGGACTCAGTGTTTTTAAGGAGTCAACCACATAATGTTTGCGCCTGAACTTGAGGTGACGTTGTTGGAAAGGACTCACACCATAACCCAGGAAAGCTTTGGTAAGACCGCCGCCACCACTGTATTTATAAGTCATTTCGCCTGCTTCGGCGCTGCCTTTGGATTCAGTATTGTAACCCACATTGGAGTATGGCATAATTCCCAGTACTGCGCCGCCGCGGCCTCCCACCGGAAAACCCAGTGCGCCATAAGAAAAGTTAGTGGTCCATTTGTTCAGCGCAGCGGAATTGCTTTTAAAAGCTGAGTGCTGAAAACGACCGCCTACTTCAAGCGTTGTTAACCTGATGAGTGAATACGAGGCCGGATTACCGGGATTGATAAAAACGGGCATGCTTGAATCCGGGCGCAGGGCGATAAAATTTCCACCCATGCCGGTATTGTGGGCAAATGTGGGCTGGGTCATCTCACCCAAACCATAGCGTGAATAAGGCGAGAAGGTATTGTTTTGCATAAACCCTGCAAACGGCAGCAGCCATGCAACAACAAGCAGACTTTTTTTAAGATTTTCCAATGTTGAAATTTAAGATGGTATTTAAACCCTGAAGCACAAGATTTTGGTCGGTAAAGAAACGGTTTTTAAGTTGTTTGCCCAAATAGGCGAGATCACCACCGGTTAAACACACCTGCAGGTCTTCATATTTTTCATGGTAACGCGCCACCATCTCCACCGCTTCGCAGCCCGCGCCGTTAATGGCGCCGCTCAGGAGCGATTCAGCAGTATCTTCTCCAAGCAGTTTTTCAAAATCAACATTGGCTTCCACAAGCGGCAAACGGCCGGTGTGTTCGTGCATGGCTTTCAGGCGCATGCGGATGCCCGGTGAAATGGCGCCGCCGAGGTACCGGTTTTCTTTGTTTACAAAATTGTATTTGATACAAGTGCCGGCGTCTATGGTCAATACGTGTTTATTGGGAAAATGTGTGAAAGCGCCAATGGAAGCCGCCAGTCTGTCGGACCCCAGTGTGGATGAACTTTTATACAGATTGGTAATTGGCAGTGGGGTGGCCGCTGTGAACAAATGAGTATCTGCTTTTTTTGAGATCGCTTCAAAAACAGCCTCATGTTTATTGGTCACAGAGGCTATGAAACAGTGTTGAATGCTGGTGAGCAGATCCTGTTTGGCGAGGAGTTCATCGCTTGAATTGAAGATGAGTTTACCTACAATTTCATTGCCGTCGAACACGCCGGCTTTGATGCGGGTATTACCAAAATCGAGCACTAAATTCATAGCCTTAAAGGTAGAAGAATTAAAAACGCAAAAATTATATTAAGAATTTTTTGGAAATATTTTGCGGGAAGCAGAAAATATGTATTTTTGCAGCCTCGAAACACAATGAGCTGGTGCCTTAGCTCAGTCGGTAGAGCAA
>CAZFCR010000049.1:0-13190 GCA_964517305.1 uncultured Akkermansia sp. | reverse complement strand
CTCGAACGAAATCATCTGGATCTGCTCTCAGTTTGCCGACGGGATCACGACGGCTATTGGTATTGGCGGTGATGCCCGCAGTTTGCGGCGCGGCAGGATCAACAGGGCGCCCTTCTTTGTTAAGCAGGTCTATGGCTTCGGCAAGACTGATGCGTTTACCATTGTAATAAGCCACCACAAAGGCATCGCTGTACCCGAGTCCGCGAAGATCATTTTTTACCGCATTGGCATTTTCGTAACGGTTAAAATTGCCGGCGGTGTACCTGAAATATCCGCTGGCAGTTGTTTCTCCGTTCAGCGGACTTAAACCTCTGAAGGCATCGTTGGGCAATTGGGTTTTAAAAGCACCGATCTGTACCCTGAAAAGCAGACCACTGCCAACGGCCACATCCATGGGGATGGGTTTGCCGGCGTTGTAGGCATTACCGCGGATCACTTCCAGCCCTTCAATTTTAACGGTAGCGCCAGAAGCCCCTGTGCGGGCTGTTACAGCGGGATTCTCAGCGTTGTTGTTCGCGCGGTCAGCATTGGGTTCTGATGGTGTGTTGGCCGGCTGTAAACTGTTCAGCGTTTCAACAGCCTGGCTGCCTTTCTGAACAGCGAGACGGGCCAGCTCGTTTTTTTGTTGTGCATCAGAAGCGCTGGCTGAACGGATGAGCAGGTTTTTGGATTCAGCATTCAGTGCATCGGCACGCGCTTTTGTCTGCTGTTGTTCAGTATTTAATTTGCCACTTCGGGTTTTCTGAGCAGAAGCATACTCAAGACTATAAGCATTGGTTAATTCTTTCAGTTCGTTGTATTGTTTTTCAGCGAGTGTTCTTTTTTTCTCAGCTAAAAATGCAGGCACTTCGTTTGTTTCACTTTCAGGTTGTGTAAAATCGGGGTAAGCCTGTTTTAATTCTTCGAGCAATAAAGTTTGCTGACTCAGCACTTCTTTTTCTTTTTCTTCGGCATTGCTCATGGCGCCCACGCGCGCCGGAATGTTATCCAGCGACTCGGCTTCCTCTCTCAGTTTCTGTGCCTGTTTGGCAAGTGTGTTCAGTTCTTCCACTTTCAGACCCATTTCTGCTGCACGCTCCGGCTGGTCGTTTCTGAATTTTTCCGACAAGGTTTCAATCGCCAAGGCGTTTTTGCGTGTGCGGATAAAATTGGCCTGTTTGTTCAGGCTGGCCGCTTCGAGCTGTTTGTATCGGGCTTCATCATCCAGTGAAGTTGCCAACTGTATCAGACTGTCTTTTTCAGCGGCGGGCGCGGCATCCGCATCCTGCCTTGTCTGACGCGCTTTTGCAGAGAGCGATTCTGATTCAACTAAAACAATGTCGGCCCGGGTTGACAATGCAACAGGGTCGGTTGCCGGGTCTGAAAGGTTTTTCATCTCAGTTTCCAGGATATTTGTTTCAGTTTCATATTGTTTTAAAAGTGTGAGCGAGCGTTGTTGTTTTGTATTGGCCGCCGCATTTTTTAATGGTGCCGTATTTGCCGCGAGCTGTTTGATCAGATCTTCGGCTGCTTTGTCAGATGTGGTGTTTTCAGCACCAGGCGTATTGGACGCCTGGTTTTGAACAACAGGTTCGGTGTTTTGTGTTTCGTTGTTTTGCTGGGTCAGGCTGTTTGTTTCGTTGTTTTCAGCCAAGGTTTCGTTTGTTTGTGTCTTTTCTTTTACAGGCTCATTTGTCCGCGAATCTTCTTTTACAGGCTCGGTTGTTGTGACGGCCGGCTCAGGACTTACTGCTGGCGTCTGATCCAATTCTTCGTTCAGGGTCTGCAACTGGCCGAGGGTCTCTGTCTGGAGATCAATCGCTTTTTGAAGTGCGGACACTTTGTTGCTGTTGTTGGCTGAATTATCAGCATCTGCTTTCAACTGTCTGATGGCAGAAATCTGCGTATCCGCATTCATGAGCGAGGTCTTTTGCGCCGGTAACATCCGGTTTTCTTTATCACGGATTTGTTCACGCAGCGCGGAGATGGCTTCGTTGTTAGCGCCAAAAAGTTTCTGGTAAGCGCCCGCTTTGGCAGCGTTCAGATCTTCAAGACCAGAATTAATATTACGGAGTTCAGTTGAAAGTGCATCTGTGGTCTCATTTACCACCGGTATTTTTAATTCATAGTCAGGGTTAGATCGTCGCAGGATCTCGATGGCCTGAGCCTGTTTAAGCAAAGCCTCTGCTTCTTTTTCTTCTGCGTTACTGAGGTTGCCTAATCTTGCGCCCTTTGTTCCTTTGTTGTTGGTTTCGGCTCGGATGTCGAGCGCCTGTTTAAATGCCAGAGCCGATTCTGACGCAAGGTTCGCGGCTTCCGCATTATCGGCGTCGCTGCTTTTTCCTGCAGCTATCAATCCTTCTATGTTTCCGGTATTGGTATCAAAAGTGATTTTATTTACCGATCCGGCTACTTCCGCGGCATTGATGAGTTTATCGTTGGCCTGGTCTTCTAGTTCAAGCGCTTCTTTTTCCAGTTTATTCTTTTCCGCCCCGCTGCTTTTGGCAGCTTCGGTTCTGAGTTTCTGCGCGCTGGTAAACAACCCTTCGGCTTCTTTGTTCAGTTCATCGGCGCTGCCGGCAGTAGCTGACGACGGCTCTTTTAACCGGTTTTTAGAAGAGGCGATGTTTTCAAGCAACTGGTTTTGTTTTTCGCGCAGGGCACTGATCTCTGAAGCGGCTTCCGTTCTTTTTGTCTGCAGTGTTTCGTCTTTCAGAGCGGTGGCTCCAATGCCTGGTTCCGCGCTGTTTTGCAGGGTCTCAGTGAGTTGCTCGAGTTTTTCGATGGCCTCGGTTTTAGTAGAAGCCATAATGGCCACTGCTGTTTCTGTTTTTTTCTTTTCAGAATCGGTGTTTGTTACTGGCTGAACCGTTTTTTCTGGTTCGGGACTATTGTCAGCATTACCCGAGATAGTTTCTTTTTTTTCTTCTTTAACTACAGGCTCGCTGCCGGTTTCGGTGACAGGTGTTTCTTCAGCCGCTGTTTCATTGTTTTTTTCAGGCAATGCCTGTTCTTTCTCTGTTGGTTTTGCGGGAGCAGTATTTATAGCTGTTCGGGTATCGCCGCTTCTTATTTTTTCTGCAATGGCAAGTTCTTCCTGCTGAACGTTCAGTTCCTGTTTGAGTGTACTGATCTCGGTTTCATTTTCGCTGAGCAGTTTTTTGTTGTCGGCCTGTTCGTTGCGCAGATCAGTCAGTTCATTGTTGATCTGTTCTTTCACGCTCTTTTTTCTGGTTTTAGCGAGCTGTGTTTCTTTTTCAGTAATGGCGGTTTCAATCTCGCGGAGGTTGGTGTTGATGCCTGTATTCTGCTGTTCGAGTGTGACCAGCTGTTTTTCTTTTTCGCTGATACTGGTTTTAAGGGCGGTAATGGCACTGGCCGATTCTACGTTTTCGGCGGCCATGGCCTGGAGTTCATTTTGCAGCTCGGTGAGCCTTTCCAGTGAAGCGGCGTTACTTTTTCCGGCAGCAGCTTTTTCAAGTTCGGCGGCGTATTGTTCGTTCAGGCTGGCTTCGCGCTGTTTGTTTTTGGCGTCGTCTTCAAGACTAGAAGCCAGACTAAGAATTTTTGCAGCCAATGCCTGTTCATTTTTGGCTTCCTGTTTAAGTGCATTGGCCTTTTCAAGTTTTTCTTTTTTCTCATCCGCATCGCTGATCCGTTCAGCTGCCTGAATGTCTTCTGCCGCGGCTACCAGTTTTTTGTCGGCATCTTCTTTTTGTTTGTTACCGATCTCAAAGGCGGCTTTTGCATCGGCGCTCAGTTGTTGCGCTTCCTGCCGCGACTCTTCCGCGTCTTTTTTGGCCATGCCGGCAAGGGCCTCATTGGTCAAAGCCGGTGATTTTTCTTCTTTTTCTTTTTCTTCAACTTTTGGATTTTCTTCTTTTTGTTCTGTTTTGCCGGGCGTGTTGTTTGCCAGAGGTGTGCCCGCAGCGAGATTGTTTTCGCCTTCGTTGACTTCCAGTCTTGCTTTTTTCTCGATCAATTTCAGGTATTGTTTGTAGTTATCGTCGCCGGGCGCCTCTTCAAAATAATTGATGATTTTAAGGATGCCATCTTCGTACGCAATGGTTTGTTTAAAAGGTTTGGCCGCTGTGGCAAGCGGCAGGTTCACTTTTTGCGACTGGGTTTTCATGCCTGGTGTCTCCACTGTGAACAGGAGTTTGGCGCCATTGGGAAGTTCAAGGTTATAATCGCCGTTCTCTTCCGCTTCAAAGGTGCCAACGTCAATGCCTTTGTCGAGGAGTTTTACCGAGATCACACTGTTCAGACTTTGTTCTGCATTTTCTTTCACCACTGTGCCTTTGATCACTACCAGGTCAATGGGTTTACGTTCAGTGCTGATCTTTAATACATCTATCTTGCCGGGTGGACTCTGGCGACCTGTACTGAAATACGCCGTTTTTTCGAGCGAGTCGGTTACGAATAAAAAATCATCATCCGGCGAGTTCACAGGAAATTCAAGGTTTACCGGATTGCCCCAGTTGCCGGTGTTCTCATCCCAGGTGGATTTAAAGATATCGTATCCGCCCATGCTGTTATGACCTTTGCTTGCAAAATACAGCGCGTTGCCATTGGGGTGAAGAAACGGGTAATCTTCATCAAACTCGGTATTGATGCCGCTGACTTTTTCAGGTTTGCTGTAAGTTCCGTTAGGGAGACGATTGCTCCGGTAAATATCTTTCCCAGTAGCTGTATTTTCGCCGTAGCTGCTGAAAAATACAACCTGTCCGCCTTTTGGCAGGTACATCACTGAATTTTCTTTTTTCTTTTTGTCAGTACTGCTTTTAAAATCATCGGGCTTCACCAGCAGTTTTCCTCCCATGCCTTTAAGGTCATAGGTTCTGAAATAATCGGTTTCGTTGAGTTGTTTTTTGTTTTGCACCACCAGGTCGGTGAGATTGCTGAGCAGTTTTTTACCGTTCTGGCAGGCAGTGATCTCACGGTCTACCTGGAGTTTTTTCTGACGTGAGGCCGGGGCAAGCGTTTTAAATTTGTTGTAATGACCGAGTGCTTCATCAAAATGATAATTGATGTGATGCGCTTTCCCCATAAAAAAGTGCGCGTCCTCAGGCGCTTTTTCAGGATCGGCGAGTGCCTGCTGTAGGTAAGGAAAACTTTTTTTCTTGTCGGGTTCACTGTAGATCATACAAACCCCCAGGCGGAAGTTATATTCTGGATCCTTTGGATAGTTGGCTACCAGCTGGGCGTAGAGTTTGTAGGCTTTCGTGTAATCCTCTTCTTCGAATAATTTAGAGGCTTCTTTTTTGAGGTCTTTCAGCAGCGTTTCTTTGTCCTGTGCCATAAGCGGGAAACAGCCGGTCAGCAGCAGAAAAAGCAGGAACGTTCTGGCCTGCCGGAGTGTGTCGGAAATAAAAAAGCTGAAAGGCTCCAGGCACATATTTAACAATTGGTGTAAATTTAGTAATATTTGGAAAAGTAAAGGCCTGCAAGCGCAAGATAGCGTTTAAGTTATAAGATGCCGGCTGTTATCAAATTCCATAAATAATATTAATGGGGGCATCCATTAAGGAAAGTTAGCGTGCGTTTCTGAAATGACGTGTTTATTATTGTTTTACCAGTCAGACTTTGTAAATACATGAGGTCAACTGTAATCTTCACGGTATTTCCCTGGGCTGGAATTAATCCTGACAAGCACTTTAGGTTCGGTGTCGCTGGTTTTTGACCTAAGCGGAAAAGAAAAAAGCGATATTATAATTTATTTATTTTTTGATTAGGATTCAATTAATTCTAAGCTTAATTGTTAGATCATGCCATATTTTTCATATTTTTGAGACAACTAACATTAAAACCAACAAATGATGAAAAAACTACTACTACTGATTTCTGCACTTTTTGTTTTGAATGATGTGGCAAAATCACAGGCAGCTCCAACTTCAACTGTGATCGTGGATACCCTTCACTATTATTACAACAAATTTTATTTTAAAACCGGTATTAAAATCAGTGATGCTGCCGCTGAATATTATAAATCTCCTGCTGCTACCGGCACAGCTGTAACCCACGTGGGTTCGATGTTCGAGAACAACGACTCGCTTCAGATCACTGGATTAGAAGCCTTTGCCGTAATGCCATTAAATACTTCTCAGGCCACTGTGGCTGTTCACCTTTACCTTACCAATGTTGATCCGGTTACCCAACTCCCGGTTCTCCCTGCTATTGACTCTGTTCGTGTGGTATTGCCAAAAGGTGGTAATCCTAATATTCCTATTGGCGGAAATTTCGCGACCACCCGCACGCTTACTTCCAACTATTTTGTGTTGTTGCGCAACATGTCGCTTTTTGAAGGTGATACCGTTCGTTTATACAGAACAGCAGGCGCTACCGCTACTTCTGTAGCCAATGTGGTTAAAAAACATGGTGAGGGTTATGGAGTATTGCGTTACCTCGGTCAGTTTTACAAGACCACCAACTACGTGCATCCTGCCTTTGGTTATGGAACAGATTACGAGTTTTGTGTGGCCCCGCGTGTAAAATATTTCCTTCAGGCCAGCCATTCTATCCCTGCGGTAGATACAGCCTGCGTATGGGATCCGCTCGTTTACACCAATAACTCATCCAAACGCTTTACGCATCGCATGTATAACCTTACAGAGTTTGCAAGAAAATGGAACCAGATGCCTCCGTTTAATCCGACTGCGGCTCCTGTAGGTTTATTCCCGGCCGATTCCGCCATTACCTGGTATTTTGAAGCGGAAGATAACGGAACACAGGATCCAAGGTTTTTCCTCCCGTATAATTCGCAAACCAACCAGATCACTTTTTACACCGATTCTTCTTTAATGAAAATGAATGGGGTTGACGACAGTTCTTATTGTTTTACCGGTAACGAGTTCCGTGCCCGTTTCAAAAGCATGGCCATCTATGGTCGTGGCGCCACGTTCTCAGTCACTTCTGTATTCACCCTCTGCACCAAATACTGCGGCCGTTTTTCGGTGGGTGTGAGCGAAGCCAGTCTGCTTGAAAATGTGAACCTTTATCCTAATCCGTCTAACGGACAAAGCACGATCTCCGGCCTGAATGGCACCAACAGCATCAGGGTTTACAACACACTCGGGCAAATCATTCTTTCAGAAACAACCAACCGCGAAAAATACCTGCTTGATCTGAGCAGACAACCGGCGGGAAGTTATTTCGTGAAGGTGAGTAGTCAGTCAGGTTCAAAAAGTTTCCACGTCATACGACAGGAGTAATCCTGATAAACAATTTAAACCAGGCCCCTCCGCAACGAGGGGCCTTTTTTATACACCGGGTTCGGGTTCCTGCTTTATAAAATTAGCCGGATAATAAATTTATAATTCTTATTTTTGACGCTTATCACAACCACAAAGTATGAGAGTAATTGAATTCAGAGAAGCGCTCCGCGAAGCCATGTCAGAAGAGATGCGCAGGGATGAAAAGGTGTTTTTAATGGGCGAGGAAGTTGCTGAATATAATGGTGCTTACAAAGTAAGTAAAGGCATGCTTGCCGAATTCGGCGCCAAACGTGTAATAGATACACCCATTGCGGAACTTGGATTCGCAGGCATTGGCGTGGGTGCTGCTACCAATGGTTTAAGACCCATCATCGAATTTATGACCTTTAACTTCAGCCTTGTGGCCATTGACCAGGTGATTAACAGCGCCGCTAAAATGTACAGCATGAGCGGTGGCCAGTATAACGTACCCATTGTGTTCCGCGGGCCAACGGCCAGCGCGGGCATGCTCAGCTCTCAGCATTCGCAGGCATTTGAAAACTGGTACGCCAACTGTCCTGGATTAAAGGTAGTGGTGCCTTCCAACCCATACGATGCCAAAGGACTTTTAAAAACCGCGATCCGCGATAACGATCCCGTTATTTTTATGGAGAGCGAACAGATGTATGGCGACAAAGGTGAAGTGCCTGAAGAAGAATACACTATTCCAATCGGGCTGGCCGATGTCAAACGCCCGGGTAAAGATGTGACCATTGTTTCATTTGGTAAAATATTAAAAGTGGCCATGGCCGCTGCAAAGGAACTTGAGGCAGAAGGCGTTGAAGTGGAAGTGGTAGACCTGCGCTCTGTGCGTCCTATCGATTACGCAACCGTTATTGAGTCGGTTAAAAAAACGAACAGGCTGGTGGTGGTTGAAGAGGCCTGGCCTTTGGCAAGCATTTCGAGCGAGATCGCGTTTAAAGTTCAGAAAGAAGCCTTTGATTATCTTGATGCGCCTGTGTTGCGTGTGACTACAGCAGATACCCCATTGCCTTACGCGCCAACACTCATCGAAGCCAGCCTTCCGAATGTGAAAAAAGTGGTGAAGGCGGTGAAAGAAGTAATGTACATCAACAAATAACCGGCCTTAATAAGCCGGCACGGTTGTAAAAATATGCGTGTAGCCCTTATCACCGACGGTATCTGGCCTTATGTGCTCGGGGGCATGCAGAAACACTCGTATTACCTGTGCAAATACCTGGCGCGTAACCGCGTACATGTTGATCTGGTGCATTTTAATCAGAGTCACTACGACATTTCTTTACTCGAATTTTTTTCAGAAGACGAAAAACAATTCATCAGCGCAAAAGTGATCGACTTCCCCGCGTCTTTTCATTTTCCGGGTCATTACCTTTATAACTCTTACCGTTATTCAAAGATCGTTTACGAGGCCATGCACGATAAGTTGGCGACGTATGATTTTATATATACCAAGGGATTTTCAGGCTGGTATCTGCTGGAGCAGAAAAGCAAAAACAATTTTCCATCTGTGCCGGTTGGTGTCAATTTTCACGGGTACGAAATGTTTCAGAAAGCACCTGATCTCAAAACCTGGTTAAGGTTGTTTTTTTTGCTGCGTTATCCTGTAAAAAAAATAAGCAGGCAAGCAGATGTGGTGTTTTCATACGGCGGAAAGATCACAGGGATCATTCACGCGTTGGATATTCCGATGAACAAAATTGTTGAGATGCCTTCCGGCGTTGAAAAGGAAACGCTCGCAACAAGTGTCAGGCCGCGCGGAACACAACTGCAGTTTTTGTTTTTGGGTCGTTATGAAAGAAGGAAAGGCATTGAAGAGCTCAATAAAGCCATCACAAATTTACCGTCGCAGCTGCGAGCGCAGTGCAGGTTTCATTTCATAGGACCTATTCCTGAGAACAAAAAAATAAAATCAGAGGAGGTGGTTTATCATGGTGAAGTGAGAGACCGGACTGCTTTAACTGCATTGATCACACAGTGCGACGTACTGCTGTGCCCCAGCTGGAGCGAAGGCATGCCAAATGTGATACTGGAAGCCATGTCGCAGGGACTCGCGGTGGTGGCTACAGATACCGGCGCCACCAGTGTGCTGGTGAATCACGAAACCGGCATCCTGCTCGATTCGCCTGACCCTGTTCAGATCAGGGAAGCCATCAGGCAATTGGTGGAGATGCCTTCAGAAATGCTGCAGCGAAAAAAACAACACGCGCTGGATCTGATCAGCGATCAATTTACCTGGGACAAACTCATCGGACGTTTATACGAAAAACTCCATGCTATTAAAACGCACACCGGTCTTTAATCCACCCAGTCTGCGATAAACAGGTTGGTGTCGCGGGTGCCGTGGTTGTCGCGGTTGGAAGAAAAGATCAGTTGTTTACCATCGGGCGAAAACATAGGAAAAGCATTGAAGATACTTTTTGTGGTGATCTGTTCAAGTCCGCTGCCATCAACATTGATCATGTACAACTGGAAATCGTAACCACGCTGACTTTTGTGGTTGCTTGAGAAAATTATTTTTTTGCCCGAAGGATGATAAAACGGTGCCCAGTTGGCTTTACCCAGATGAGTTACCTGCTGAAGATCGCTGCCATCTACGTTGCAGGTGTAGATCTCCATGTTGCCGGGCGCTACCAGCCCCTTTTTTAAGAGTTCTTTGTATTCGCTGATATCCTCTTCTGTCTGAGGGCGAGAGGCGCGGAAAACAATCTTATTACCATCGGGAGAGAAAAAAGCGCCGCCGTCATAACCGAGTCCGGATGTGATCTGTTTCTGATTTTTTCCGTCAATGTCCATGGTCCATAATTCAAGGTCACCGCTGCGGTCGCTCGTGAATACAATTTTATCGCCTTTTGGGGATACAGTGGCTTCGGCATCGTAACCAGGAGTTGAGGTGAGCTTCTGAGTGATGTTGCCTTTGAGGTCGGCCACATAAATATCAAAAGTGTTGTAAATGGCCCATAGGTATTTGCCTTTGATCACGGGCGCTTCCGGACAGTCGTTTCCGCCTTCATGCGTGGAAGCATACAGAATGTGTTTGTTGTCTTTCAAAAAATAACTGCAGGTGGTGCGGCCTTTACCGGAACTGATCATAACAGGCCGGTAGGTGGAATCTTTACTTGCTTTGGCAATATCCAGGTTAAAGATCTGATCACATTGCAAACCCCAGGCTTTGTTGTTGCTCTGAAAACTTGCAAATTTTCCGTCGAAACTGAAATAAGCTTCGGCATTATCACCGCCATGCGTGAGTTGACGCAGGTTCCTGAGGTGACTTTCTTCCTGCGCCTGCAGATGTGTGGCAGCAAGAACAATGGTGATCAGATGTATAAAACGCATAAAAATTAATAAGCCTGCAAAATTAAAAAATTAAAGTTAAAAACCTTTAAATCGCGGAGGCCCCTGTTTCAATTGGTTACATTTGCAAACTATCTTAAACACCGCAGATGAACGCAAGATCAGATACACCCGTTGGCACGCAGGCGCTCATACTGTCGAAGCTGTATTACGGCGTTCTTTCCAAAAGTCTTGAGAATCTTGATATCGAAAGGTATTTTTCTGTACTTTATTTTGTGAACCGGCACAATGGCTGCAGCCAGCAATTTATCTGCAACCATCTGTCGATTGATAAAACGGCGATGGTGAAAGTGATCAATTACCTTGTAAAGGCGGGTTACATTTCACGGACCCGTAATCCCGAGGACCGGAGAGAGTATTTTATCAGTCTCACAAAAAAGGGAGAAAAAAGATCGGAAGAGATCAGTTCAGCTTTTTCATCCATTGATGCGGAGATGTTTGCGGGAATGACGCGTGAAAAAAAAGAGCAGTTTCTCGACATGCTGACCTTGCTCAGCGACCGGTTAAGAGCGCTCCCTTCAGAAGATCTTTTTTTTAATTACAAAAAAACAAAACCCAGGACCGGGAAAAAATAGTATTTGGTTTAATACAACATCAATTTAAAGAATGAAAAAAATACCAACCTGGCTCATTATCATCATCGTTGTTGCGCTGCTCATCGCTTCTAAATTTATATTCTTCAGTAAAAAAGAGCAGGCGCCAGCCGGAGCAAAAGGTGGTGCGGGGAAAGCTGTGCCGGTAAACTACTTTGTGACCAAAAAAAGCAGTTTCAGTAATAATGTGTATGCAACCGGTCGTATTGGGGCTTTAAATCAGGTAGATCTTCTGCCCGAGGTCAGCGGCAAGATCACCGCTATTTATTTTAAGGAGGGCGACGAGGTGAACAAGGGCGCCTTGCTGGTTAAACTTAACGATGCCGATCTCCAGGCGCAATTGATGAAGATCAGGATGCAGGTTAAATTATCGGAACAAAAACTCGGTCGCCTGAACAAGTTACTTGAAGTGAATGGCGTGAGCAAGGAAGAATTTGAGATGCAGGAAAACGAACTCAGTACTTTTAAGGCTGATGAAGCTTTTGTGCTCGCGCAGATAGCCAAAACAAATATCGTTGCGCCCTTTCAGGGAGTAGTTGGTTTAAAAAATATCAGCGAAGGATCTTTCGTTAATGCCAGTACACCTATCGTATCGCTTGTGCAGGTGAAGCCTTTGTTCGTTGAGTTTTCTTTACCGGAAAAATACAACTCACTGTTGCGCAAAGGTCTGCCGCTCCGTTTTTCGGCGGAGGGTTCTGATACTTCCCGTGCCTACATGGCAACGGTTTATGCGATTGAACCCAGAGTGGAAGAAGCCACCAGAACCATCAGGGCGCGGGCCATGTACAATGGCAAAGAAAGTCTTTTTCCGGGCAGTTTTGTAAAGGTGTTTGTTGAGATGGGAGAAACCGCCAACGCCATCATGGTACCAACGCAGTGTGTGATTCCGACACTTAAAGGGCAGAAGGTAATGGTAAGCCGCAATTCTGTTGCTACTGAGGTTGAAATTAAGATCGGGGTGCGCACTGAAGAGATGATCCAGATACTTGAGGGGCTTGGTGTTGGAGATACAGTGATAGCCACGGGTTTATTGTCGGTGAAAAAAGATTCACCGGTTAAATTGATTAAACAGGTTAACTGATATGGACATAGCATCGTTAAGTGTAAGAAGACCTGTACTGGCGCTCGTGATGTCTGTCATCATTGTGCTCTTCGGTGCCATTGGTTATAAATTTCTGGGTGTCCGGGAGTTTCCGTCCATTGATCCTCCTGTTATTACTGTGCGTACCAATTACACTGGCGCCAATGCCGATGTGATCCAGTCGCAGATCACCGAGCCGCTCGAAAAAGCCATCAACGGCATCGAGGGCATTCGTTCCATTTCCGCTTCATCCAACCAGGGATCAAGTATCATTACGGTTGAATTTAACCTGAGTTCGAATCTGGAAGCAGCCGCCAATGATGTACGTGATAAAGTATCGCAGGCGCTACGCCAGTTACCGCAGGACATCGACGCACCTCCGGTGGTGAGCAAGGCCGATGCCAATTCTGATGCCATTATCTCAATGACGCTGCTCAGTGATACAAGGAATTTACTGGAGGTGAGTGATTATGCCGAAAATGTGATCGCTCAAAACCTGCAGACCATTCCGGGTGTTTCCGCCGTTCAGATCTGGGGTCAGCGCCGTTATTCCATGCGCATCAGGCTGTTGCCCGACCAGCTGGCTGCCTACCAACTCACGCCTCTGGATGTAAAACTGGCACTTGACCGCGAGAACGTGGATCTGCCTTCAGGAAAAATTTCCGGGTATGCCACAGAGTTAACTGTAAACACCATTGGCCGCCTTTCTACTGTTCCGGAGTTTGAGAACATGATCGTAAAACAGAATGAAGGCAGCATTGTGCGCCTGCGTGATGTGGCGAGGGTGGAACTCGGCCCTGAAAACGAAGAAACCATTCTGAAAGAATCGGGTACGCCCATGGTAGGTCTGGCACTGGTGCCACAGCCGGGTGCCAATTACATCGACATCTCCGACGAATTTTACAAACGTTACGAGGTGCTGAAAAAAGAATTGCCGAAAGATTACAAAGT
>CAZFCR010000048.1:0-13235 GCA_964517305.1 uncultured Akkermansia sp. | reverse complement strand
GTATCTTTGGTTGGCAGCGCATAATCTATGATACTATCGAGTAAGATGTTAAAAACAATCCCGAAAGCGGAAACAGTTTTTTTGACACTTGCGTTAATTTTCGGAACCGTTTTTTTAGTTATTACACCTCCGTTTCAGGTACCCGATGAACCTAACCATTTTTATAGAGCCTTTCAGGTTTCGGAGGGTAGTTTCGAAGCTATAAAACATGACCAACGAATTGGTGGATATTTACCTGTAAGCGTAAAACAGTTTGCGGAGCATTTCGACAAAATAATTGCTGGAGCAAAATTCACTCGTGATACCTCTGGATTAAATATTTTATCTATGCGGTTGGAAACTCAAACGAGAATATTTGTGGATTTCAACAATACAGCGTTATACTCACCACTGTGTTATGTGCCACAATCTCTTGCAATTACTGTTTTCCGACTATTTGATGCATCAGTACCTACACTATTTTATGCAGCCCGGGCATTTACAATGCTGTTCTGGATAGGATTAATTTTTATTTCCATCAGAATAACTCCAGTGTGCAAATGGTTGTTTTGTTTACTAGCACTTCTTCCCATGTCGCTTTCCATAAACTCCTCGGTGAGCGCTGATGTTATGACAAACGGCATTTGTTTTTTATTTATCAGTGTGATTCTGAACAGTCGTCTAAAAAAGAATCTCGATAGAAAAAGAATTTTGCTGATTGCGGTATTGGTTTTCTTTTTGCCTTTGCTGAAATCAATTTATATCACCTTATCTCTGTTATTGCTAATTCTTCCATACAAGGAATTAAGTAGCCTAAGAGTAAGGATCGCTGTTTGTCTGCTGTTATTTGTTGCAACATTATTACCGTTTCTGGCTTGGACTTTTGTCATAAAAGACATGTATCTCACTTATGAAGAGTATAATCCCGATTTCAGGCACAAGGCCGCACTTGTTGAGGGCGTTGACCCAAAGAAGCAACTCAATCAAATGAAACAGCACCGACCTATTTTTTTCCGAATGATTCGCAGGTCAACCTACAGACTTGCAAAATATCACGTTCCGGGTTATGTAGGGGTTTTTGGCTGGTCAGATGTAAAGCCGCCTAGATGGTTTTCCTACACACTTTTTAGCTTTATTGTTTTTGTTGCACTAAGTGAATTTGATCCCAGGTATCGGATTTCTTGGCTTACAAGAACATTCTTTGGCGTGACCTTCTTTGTCACTTTAAGTGCGGTTTTTCTGACGCAATACCTCACTTGGACGGGAATGGGCCCTCAGGTAGTCAAATTTATTCAGGCGAGATACCTCATCCCATTCTACCCTCTACTATTTTTGTGTTTGTATTCCATATTGCCAATCAGGAAACAGGTGTTTGCTCTTTTAGTCCCGTCACTGAGCCTAATGAGTCTGGTTTTCAGCGTTTATGTTTTATTCGAGCGGTATTATTAAGGAGGTTAGTATAACTTTCGGTTTATTAAGTCAAGACGATATAAATGCCTTCGCGCGAACTCCCAAGAATGACGGGCCCCAGTAATAAAGACAAAAGGACCGAGGCAGTTCTCGTGCCTCAGTCCCCTTAGGTGACCCCGGCGGGATTCGAACCCACAACCAACAGAACCGGAATCTGTCATTCTATCCAGTTGAACTACGGAGCCAGAAAGAAGCCACAAATATAGCACCATATTTCCGGATTATTTCAATTCCATCACCCTCCCGCCTGAAATAATAATGTCGTATTTTTAGCGTTATTAACGAAATTCAGCGCTTTTTTATGTCCAGGATCTTATTTTTCTGCTTTCTTTTTATTTCGTTTGCCGTTACGGGACAAATCGGTCCACGCACCTGGGAAGACCACCTGAGTATCAATTCCTGCAATTCGGTTACCAAATCGGGCAATACCATTTACGCGTCTTACGGCAATGGCATTATTTATTTCGAAGACAGTGAAGTGAGTCCCCGTACCCTTAATAAAATCAACGGCTTAAATGATGTCGGCGTGCGCGTTGTGAGGGCCAATCCACACAACAAAAAGGTGTTGGTGGTTTACGATAATTTTAATATCGATGTGATCGACGCCCAGGGCAACATCTCCAATTATCCGGATATCAAATTAAAAACCTTCAGTGGCAGAAAAATTGTCAACGACATCACTTTCAGCAAACACCTCGCTTACCTGGCCTGCGGTTTTGGCATCGTGGTGTTTGATACCGAACGCCTGGAGATCCTCGATACTTATGTGATTGGCAAGAATGGTTCTTACCTCGAAGTAAAACAGGTAGCCCTGACTGATTCTCTTATCCTTGCGGCTACTACCCAGGGCATGCTGGAAGCCAATTATAAAACAGACCTGCTTGTAAATTATAAAAACTGGAAATGGGATACGGTGAATGTTCCCAAAGGACCTTACGTTGGCGTGATCAATGCCGGCGGACAAAGCCTTTGCTGTTATTCTCCTTTCAGTGAAGACAATAACATTAAAGGAAAAGACACATTTTATGTGCGGAGCGGCAACGCCCCCTGGAAAAAATTCATGCCCCTGGCCGGCCTTTCGCAAACGGTTTTAAGGCTTGGCCCCGTGCAGGGCGATTTGTTCGGCATGTTAGACCTGACTAGTTTTATTGTGCGCAGTGTATCTACAGGCGATCTGGCCATGCACATCAACTCGTTCAACGGACAGGTGGATTATGGCACGGTGCGCGATGCTTATTTTTCAAAGGATTTCAGCGGCAATCAATCTTACTGGGTAGCCGATGCGCGTTTTGGTTTGTATCAGGCTTATGCCTACTGGCCGTATTATCCGCAGAACAAGGTGACCCGAAACGGCACCAACAGCAAGCTGGTGGCCAAAATCGATATTCTTAAAGGCCGGGTAGCCATTGCGCCATCTTATGTCAGCAACACGGGCACGGGCACCTATTCCCGTGAAGGCATCAACATCCTTGAGGAGGGTGAATGGTTTTATCTGCCTTTGCAGGGCCAGAATGGAGAAGAGATCATTGACGTCACCTCGGTGTTGCTCGATCGTCTGGACAAGTCCATTGTGTGGGCAGGCACCTGGAATTACGGGGTACTTGAGTACAAAGACAATAAGCTACAGGCCGTTTATACACCTTCCAATACCATTATGCCGGAGATCCGTCCGCGCGATCCGCATGTGATCGGGCTGGCGCAGGATGAAGATGGTAATATTTGGTTTGCCAACAGCGAACAAAAACGTTTTCTGAGCGCGATCAGGAGAAGCGACCGACAGTTTTTTAATTACGAGTTCGATGCCGGTCGTTTTGTGAGAGATGTGTTCATCGACAAGAACGGATTTATCTGGGTGCTGCACGAAAGGGAAGGGGGAATCACGGTGTTTAAACACAATAATTTTTCTAACCCGGTTTATAAGGTCCTGTCGAAAGACGTGGGAAATGGTAAACTCGAATCCAACGCGGTGTACTGTATTGCCGAAGACAAGGACGGCAAGATCTGGGTGGGAACAGCTTCCGGCATCAGTGTTTTTTATAATCCTTCGCAGATATTTTCAAATTCGGGTTTTGACGCGCAGCCGATTAAAATTGTGCAGGGTGGAAATGTGGAATTGTTATTGGGTAACCAGATCGTAACAGCCATTGCTGTGGATGGGGCCAATAACAAATGGGTGGGAACGGCCAATGGCGGTGTGTTTTGTTTCAGTCCTGATGGCATGCGGCAGATCCATCATTTTACTGCCGCCAACAGTCCTTTGTATTCAGATGCCGTGATCGATATTAATTATGATGAGAATACCGGCGATGTGTTTATCGGCACCGAACAGGGACTTCAGTCGTACCGCAGCACCACGGTGAAGGGCGAGGAGTTTTATGAAAACGTGTATGCCTATCCGAATCCTGTTAAGCCGGGTTATTCAGGTACGGTGCTGGTCAGAGGTTTAATGGATAATTCTGTTGTAAAGATCACAGATGTGGCGGGGAATCTTGTCTGGGAAACCAAATCTTTTGGCGGACAAATTGAATGGCCGGTAAAAACGCTTTCAGGCAACAGGGTGACTTCGGGTGTTTACATTGTATACGCTGCAACGCCAACAGGCGAATCAAAAGCGCTTACCAAGGTGCTGGTAATTAATTAATGCGTGTTTCTGAAAAAGCCATCGTGCTCCAGGCAGTGAGGCATGGCGATAAACGGTACATTCTGAAGCTCTACACCCGTCACCACGGACTCCTCACAGCCATTGCGTCGGCTGGCAGAACCCCGGCTTCTAAGATCAAGTCTTCGGCGGTGATGCCTTTGAGTTTCCTCAGTTGCGAGTTGATTGTGAAACAGAACCGCGAGATTCAGATGATGACCGAGGCCACTACGTATTTACAATTGCCTGAAATCAGTGGCTCCATCAGCAAACTGAGTATTGCGCAGTTTCTGAACGAAGTGTTGTTAAAGTCGCTGAAAGAACACCAGGGCAACGATCATTTATTTGACCTGATAGAAAACAATTTCAGGTACCTTAACGATGCTGAAGGCGACTTCGCCAACATGCACCTTTATTTTTTACTGGAACTTGCAGGTATGCTGGGATTTGAACCACAGAACAATTACAGCGTTGCGGCACCTTATTTTGATTGCCGCGAAGGCTCATTCAACACCCTGAGTCTTGCATTCCCGCTAGGTCTGAGTCGCGACGAGTCTTTGCTTTTTTCAGGGTTTCTCAACTCATCTTTCAGGGAGGCAAGGTTCAGTCATGCCGAGCGTCAGACTTTGCTGGAAATTCTCATTGCTTATTTTCGTTTGCATGTGCCCGGCTTTAATGAATTAAAAAGTCTGGGCGTTTTAAAAGAGGTTCTGGCGGGCTAATCTGTGGGAACCAAATAATTTGCCGGTAAATGGTGTTGAAAATCAGACATATTTCACTGCTCAGAGACGCCTGTTTGTTTTATATGTAAATAATCTCAGTGCAGATCTGGAGAGTCTATTAATAAACCCCTCTTCTTTTTTAATTCGATCCCACTCCCACAATTTTTCTTTTTGCCAATTTTCCGGAAACCCCATAGCGCTTAAATCCACCATGGGGTAATCAGTAAATAACCTATAAAGCCTGTTTCTGAAATTGTGCTTTGGATTAACAATGTTCAAAAGGTAAACGATCATCGCTAATAAATAATAGGCAGGCTTATTTTGAATTTGTTCATCGCCCATAAGAGGAGGAATAAAGGTGTTTCCCGGCGTTTTAGGGTGACGCGGCGTCACATCCAGGGTCTTATTCCATAGTCTGCTATGATGCGCACACACGTTTCTCACAAACGTAAGACAATGCAGCCAGGAACTAAACGTGCTATGTTCAAGACCAAAATATCGGGCTATGGCCTTTTTGTTTGGATCAGCGATAAGGTTCGAATAAATAGCAGAGAGATTTCCAAAGGATGAAACTTCAAGCAAGGTCCAGCAGGGTGGCAACGGGTCAGAATATTTTTTTTTAAATGCAATAATAAACTCCTCTTTACTCCGATTGTATTCTTCGGTTAATTTTTCCAGAGAAGAATCAAATTTGCTTTTCCAATTTTCAGGTAACGGATCAGGCACTTCCTGCTTTTTGAAGATTTCTCGCTTTGAAAACCAGAAAGGACCGTGCGCGTGTGATAGAACATAACTCATTTTTGCACGAACGGCCACTTCAATTTTCTCAAGTTCGGCCGCTATTAGGTGTCTTAAATCCTTATCAAAACAATAAAGATTAAATGCATTATCGAATGTTGAACCCGGTTTAAACCGATGGCGATCCTTAGGACTTGCAAGCATTGGATACCAATACCCGCTCATTCGGTAATAGCTTACTGTACTAAGAATGTGTTCTGCTTTTTGGGGATTATTAATGATCAGGCCGCGACTCTCTAATAACCGGAGTTGCTCGGTATAAACCAGAGGTTGTTTTTTGAATGGAATGGGCGCCATACAATAAAACACCCCCCCTGATGCGCTGATCTGACGAGAAGCGGGGGGGGCATGTTAATACAAAGTTAGGGAGAATATCCGTGAAGAGAAAAATTTTTGTACTTTTTTTCAACACCGCCCTGCCTCGTAAAACTCTAAAATTCATTTATTTACAACACTATGAACAAGTTTAATGTTAATTTTTTTTTCGACTGTCGCAGCTTTAGACGTAAGAATTAAAAGATAACCCGATGCATGTCAAACCGCTAAATCGCTTTCCATATAAACCCAATAAAAAAGGCCGTTCTTGTGGAACGGCCTGGATAAAATTCAATAAAACCCGCTTATTTATGCGTTTTTTCGCTGCTAACAGTCAGTTTTTTGCGTCCTCTTGAACGACGTGCTGCAATCACACGGCGACCATTTGCAGTTGCCATACGCTCCCTGAACCCATGTTTGTTTTTTCTTTTGCGCTGCGATGGTTGAAAAGTACGTTTCATGATATAAAATATTTAATGTTATTTCTAAAAATGGAGTGCAAATATACGGGTAAATTTTATTCCGGCAAATTTAATTTAAAAAAACACCTAATTTTCAGCGTCTTAATTACAATTTAATGACAAGATAAGGCTTAATATCCACTAATTTTGCACCTTCTATGGCAAAACAACAGGATTCCAGGCCACATATCATTAAAAAAGACGATCTGCCGAAGGCCAAACTGAGCCTCAGCAACTTAAAAAGGTCACTCCGGTTATTTTCTTATCTCGGCAACCACAAATGGAAATTCGTGCTCGGCATGATCTTCCTCGTTGCCAGCGCGGGAGTAGGACTTATTTTCCCACTTAAATCGGGACAAATGCTGGGTTACATCGGCGACAATTCAAAGCCTGTAGGCGAGTTACGCGAAGAATTGCTCAACATCGGTTTTGTTCTCCTTATCATTCTGCTCGCGCAGGCAGCATTCTCATTTGGAAGGGTTTATCTTTTTGCACAGGTTACCGAAAACATCCTCAAAGCCATCCGGGTCGACACCTTCAAACGCCTTATTCGCATGCCTATGGGGTTTTTCTCTAAAAACCAGGTCTCTGAACTCAGCAGCCGCATTGCCACCGACATCAATGTGATATCCGACGCCTTTACAGTGAACATCGCTGAATTTATCAGGCAGTCCATCGTAGGCATTGGCGGCTTGATTCTTCTCATTTATAAAACAGACTGGGTCATCGCCCGCTGGTTCCTTATCATCATCCCGCCCCTGACTGTTGTAGCCATTTTGTTCTCGCGCCGCATCCGAAAGTTTTCAAAAGGCTACCAGGAAAAAATCGCTGAATCTAACGTGGTGGTGGGCGAAGCCTTTACCGGGATCACCAACGTAAAAACATTCACCAACGAAACCTACGAGATCAACAAATACAACAAGGTGACTTCTGAAGTGATGTCGTACGGCCTTAAATATGGCATCCTGCGTGGTTTGTTCTTTTCCTTTGTGATGGTGTTTGTGTTTGGTTCCATCTTTTTTATCCTCTGGCAGATGTTGTTCGCGCTGAAAGTGGACCGCAGCATTACCCCGGAAGCTTTTGGCACTTTTATGATGTTGTCTTTATTTGTAGCAGGCTCTTTAGGGGGATTACCAGAACAGATCGCTTCTATTCAGCGTGCTTTGGGCGCAACCGACCGTGTGTTTGAACTGATAGATGGTGAGATCGAAGACATTGATCTGAATAAAAAAGATCAGCTGAAAAAAGAAAAAGGGGCAGACATTGTTTTTGAGAACGTATCGTTTAATTATCCGTCGCGACCTGATTTTACGGTGCTTAAGAACGTAAATTTCACAGTTGCACCCGGCGAAACCGTTGCCCTTGTGGGTTCCAGCGGATCGGGCAAAACCACTATCGCTTCTCTTATCCTTCGTTTTTATGATCCGGTGTCGGGCTCAGTGAAGATCGATGGCATTAACAGCAGCAGCATCTCGCTCACTGAATTGCGCGAAAACATTGCCCTGGTGCCGCAGGATGTAATTCTTTTTGCGGGCAGCATCCGCGATAACATTGCTTATGGTCGTCCCGGTGCTTCTGAGGAAGAAATTGAAGAAGCAGCGAAAAAAGCCAACGCCTATCAGTTCATCGAATCATTTCCCGATAAGTTTAATACACTTGTGGGCGAACGTGGCATCCAGCTTTCCGGCGGTCAGCGCCAGCGCATTGCCATAGCCCGCGCGGTACTAAAGAATCCCAGGATCCTTATTCTGGATGAAGCCACGAGCAGTCTCGACAGCGAAAGCGAACAGCTGGTGCAGGAAGCACTCGACAAACTCATGCAGGGGCGTACAAGTGTTGTCATTGCGCATCGTTTTTCAACCATTAAAAACGCCGACAAAATTGTAGTGCTTCAGAATGGCACCGTTCAGGAAAGCGGCACCCACCAGGATCTTATCCGCAACGACCAGGGTTTGTATTACAAGCTCAGCAAAATGCAGTTTGAGTTAAGTTAACCATTACAATTACCACTTACGTCGAATTTTATTGTCTTAAGAAGGCACTTGGGCTAAAACCTATTAGTGTTGTGATTATTCTTCTTATTTTTAGCAGACTAAATCTTTAAGATATGAATACCCAACCTAAAAAAAGCATTGCTAAACGTATTTTAAAATGGACAGGCATTTCCTTACTGGTCATCATCCTCCTTTTAATATTGGCGCCCATTATCTTTAAAGACAAGATTGTTGCCATTGTTAAAGAAGAAGCCAATAAAAACCTGAATGCAAAAGTAGATTTTGGTGACTTTGACCTGAGCCTCATCTCTTCTTTTCCCGATTTCCGGTTTAAGATTGATAAACTCAGCATCATCGGCATCGACGAATTTGCGAATGACACGCTCGCTTACATTGCGCATTTAAAAACAGACATCAATATTAAAAGTGTGATCAGTGGCGATAAATACGAGATTAATTCCATCATTATTGAAGAACCACGCATCCTCGCGAAAGTACTTAAGAACGGAAAAGCCAACTGGGACATTGCCAAGGCAGACAGCACGGCTCCCGCAACTCCTGAAGATACAAGCAGCACAGCCTTTGCCATGAGTCTTGAAGAACTGAAGGTGAAAGACGCGTACATTGTTTACGATGATCTGGAAGGAGACATGTATATGCGCCTCGAAGACATGGATTACGATATGAGTGGTGATTTTACACAGGATGTTTTTGAGATGAAAAACCTCATCGAGATCGCCAAAACCACTTTTAAAATGAGTGGTGTGCCTTACCTGAGCAACGTCAAAACAAAGATGAAGGCCGATATGGACATGGACATGACGAAGATGAAGTTCACGTTCAAAGAGAACGAGCTCAGCATGAATGATCTGCACCTCGGTTTTGATGGTTATGTACTGATGCCTGATACCAACATCGACATGGATCTGAAATTCGCTACCAAACAAACAGAGTTCAAGGCCATCCTTTCGATGATCCCTGCGGTTTACAGCAAAGATTTTGAATCGGTAAAAACTTCAGGAAAATTAACTTTTGATGGTTACGCGAAAGGCCGTTATAACGCCTCACAGATGCCTGCGTTTGCCGCTAATCTTGGCATCAGCAATGGCATGTTCAAATATCCTTCGTTGCCTAAATCGGTAAATAACATTAACGTAGATATTAAAGTGCTGAATCCAACAGGCGACCTGGATGCCACTACAGTTGACGTGAACCAGTTTCACGTAGAGATGGCAGGAAATCCTGTTGACATCAGCGCCCATGTGCGCACGCCAATCTCTGATCCGGGCATCCGAGCCAGTTTCAAAGGTTTGATTGATCTGGCTTCAGTAAAAGAACTGGTGCCGCTCGACAAGGGAGATAACCTTGGCGGATTGATCAAATCAAACATCAGCATCGACGGGCACATGAGCGCCATTGATAAAAAAGAGTTCGATAAGTTCAAGGCCGATGGCAGTCTTGAAATAGAGAAGATGGATTACAAAACAGCTACGCTTCCTTACGAAGTAAAACTGAACGCCATGAAACTCAATTTCACCACACAGTTTGTTGAACTGGCCGCCTTTGATGCTTTACTCGGAAAGAGTGACGTGAAAGCGCAGGGAAAAATTGAGAACTTCATGCAGTACCTTTTTAAGGATGAACTGATCAAAGGTTCTTTCGGCATTACCAGCACATTGATGGATCTGAATGAACTGATGGGTCCTTCTGATACCGCTGCGGTGGCAACTGCCAGCACCGATACCACCGCTTCAACAGGGGCTTTTGAAGTACCTGCGAACATCGATTTTAATCTGGACACTAAAATCGCGCGGGTGCTTTATACCAACCTGGTGCTTGCTAACATGAACGGCAACCTGGTGATCAGGAATCAGAAAGTAGACATGACCAACCTGATGATGAACGTAATTGGCGGCGCATTAACGATCAATGGTTTTTACGAAACCACCAACATTAAAAAACCAACGGTGGCATTAAATCTTAAGATGGAGAACTTCGACATCCAGGAAACATTTAAAACATTTAATACCATTCAGAAAATTGCTCCGGTGGGTCAGCATGCCAAGGGCACTTTTACAGCAACGCTTGAGAATTTTAAAACCAGTCTGAACGACAAAATGGAGCCAGACCTCACCACTGTAGCAGCCAACGGTGTTTTCAGAACCAATAAAGTCAGCGTGGGAGGTGTTCCTGCCCTGGTAAAACTCGGTGAGGCTTTAAAAATAGACCAGCTGAAAAACATGGAAGTGAAAGATCTGAAAGTAAATTACGCCATTAAGGGTGGCCGTTTGCACCTCGATCCTTTTGATACGAAGATCGCCGGCATTCCCACCAACATTTCAGGAAGCACCGGACTGGATCAGACCCTGGACTATAAATACAAAATGGAAGTGCCTCGTGCCATGTTTGGAAGCGCAGCCAACTCTGCTTTAACAGGGCTGATGAACCAGGCCAACGCGAAAGCAGGAACCAATGTAACATTGGGCGATAAGATCAATGTGGTGGCCAACATCGGCGGAACCGTAACCAAACCTGAAGTAAAAACAGGTATGAAGGACGAAGGCAACAAAGCTGTGAGCACAGTAACCACACAGGCGGTGAACACTGCTATTGACAAAGCCAACGAAGAAGCACAGAAAATTCTGGACGATGCTGCGAAACAGGTTGAAAGGATCAAGGCCGAAACACAGGCCCTTTCCGATAAAACCAAAGCGGAAGGTTACGCGCAGGCTGATAAACTCGTAGAAGAAGCCAAAAACCCATTGCAAAAAGTAGCGGCTAAAAAAGCCGCTGAGGTGGCCAAGAAAAAAGTAGACGAGCAGGCTGCAAAGATCATTGCTGAAGGCGATGCCCGTTGCAATAAAATTCTTGAAGACGCGAAAGTAAGGGCAGACGCGAAAGCTGCGGAAAGTAAGAAGTAAAAGTACGAAGTTGGAAGTACGAGGGACGAAGTTGGCAATGCCTGAATACGGTTGACCGTTTTACCGTACTCTTTGCCTGCTTGCAGAAAATACATTCTGATTCTGAGGCTTTGTATGCTAAGATTCTATCAGGGTTTGTGGCCTTTCTTAAAAGCAAGAACTTAACTTAAGGCATACTTTCATATTGATTACGGAATTACAGTTCTTGACCGGTCGAAATAGCGATTAAAAACTCGTGGGAGGCCGATTAACTATTTTTCTTTCGACTGGGGTAATTTTGATGAGTATTTTACCCAAAATATTTCGGACTACTAACTCTTTGAAGGTTGAAGAAGCGATTTAAAAATTGCCCAATAACGCCAGTATGTCAGTGCTGAACGTCTAATTTGGGTCATCTGGCACAAGTTTTTCAGTATTAATAATTACTAACTTAAAAAACACCCAAATGAAAGAAACGTATTTCTCAGTTCGCCTTGCTGTGCTATTTCTGGCACTCATTTTTTCAAATCGATCTTTTTCACAAAACACAAGTACCTTCTTTGGTTTTAATGCTTGGATGGGGGCTCAGGTTGGCTCCTCAATGCTTTTCGGCGACCTTGACAACATTTTAACCACAGCTAATTCTCCTTTATCAAACTCAGCCGGTGGAGCTCTCCAGGCAAGAATGTACCGGTTAGGGGGAAAAGAGTTTGATATTCAGTTCTTAACTCAGAGTGAATTATTTTCTACAATGAGCGGTTCTGTTACAACTGCGCTAAGTAATGGGCTAGAACCGATTTTTACCATCCCAGTAGCGGCAGGGCTATTATGGTACTGGAACAATGTCTCTAATACTCCCTCAGATGTGATCAATAATGTAATGACTTCTGCAAATTTACTTAATCCAAGCGCGGGAAATCAATACTATAACGATGTCAATGGTCTGGTAACAAATATAGTTAATTCTGTGCTCTCTTCGCGGCCTAACCGGTATTATATTATTGGTAATGAACCTGATAAATGGGGCGGATACAATAACCTTAACAGTAAATTTTATGATCTTGGATGTTCATCCTGTAACATCACGACCGATGTGGCAATTATCGCACGTTATACTAAAACCATTGCGGGATGGATCCGCGCCATCGATCCAAACGCTATTATTATAGGCCCGGAACTTGCATGGCATCACTTTGATGCTAACAATCCGGGCATGTTTAACCAACTTTGCGATATAAACGATCTGCCGAACAATATTTTTGTTTCTTCTATTGCAAATCCAGGGAAAGTAGATATAGGTTCTTTTCATAGCTATAACTGGCCTAAAGATGACCCCAACACACCTGGCTGGCAAGCCCAACCCTGGACCAAACAAGACGTGATTGATTTTCCGAGAAATCAAGGTACCGGTTCCCTCTATAATCTGCTGGGTGATATGTTAAACTGGTTGTCGGCAAATGGCCCAACTTACGATGGGCAACTGGCAATTACCGAGTTTAATCTCGGTTTTGAGAATGAGGTTGCTGATGGTAAACAGGATGAATCTATGAATTCTTTCATTGCCGGACAATATTGGGCAGAGTGTTTTAGTATAGGAAGGTATTATGACTGGGGATGGTGGAGTCAGGTGTTTGGAATATGGCCATGGAGCGTTAAAGAAGGTAGCGGTCCGGGGGAACTTGGTATGATAGATAATGCAACTGGAGAAGAAAGATCTACCTATTTCCATTTACAGATGGTGGCGAAAGAGTTCAGCAGGGGAAGGGTTCAACTATTGACGAGTGTGAGCACCAACGGGGCGGTGAAGGCTTTTGGTGTCAGAGATTGCCAGGGTGGAGCTGTCATGATAACGAACCAGGGAAATACTACTGAGTCTTATTATTATAGTCTTGATGGGGCCGCGCCTTTGGGTTATGCAGAGATTGGTAATATTAATATGGATTGGACCGATAAGTTTG
>CAZFCR010000047.1:1346-13267 GCA_964517305.1 uncultured Akkermansia sp. | reverse complement strand
ATGCACGCTAATTTGTCAGGCATTTCGTCAGGCAAATTACCATATTATTGCCAAAACCACGCGTCTTCAACTTTCGATTGTTATTAAATAAATTGATTATGAACCGTTTAGCCTCTTTTTATGGGCATTTTTGCAACAATGGCGGTTAAAGATCAATATTGTATTTTAAACGGACACCTCATCAGTGTGTACGAGCCAAGTATTCCCTTCACCAACCGGGCTTTCAGGTACGGCGATTCCTTGTTCGAATCCATCCGCATCTGTAACAACCGGCTCATGTTCCTGCGCGACCACATCAACCGCCTGAAACTGGGCATGACAGTTCTGCGGATGAACCTGCCGGCTGAACTCAATACAGATAACATCCAGGAGTTTATCATACAATTACTTAAACACAACGCCCATGCACCTAACGCGAGGGTAAGGCTCACGGTATTCAGAAACGAGGGTGGTTATTACACACCCGATACCAACGACATTTCATTCCTCATCGAAAGCGAAGAACTGCCCACGCCATACGAACTCAATCAAAAAGGATATTGGGTAGACATTTACGCGGACATTAAAAAGTCGCTGAACAAACTGGCCAACATTAAAACAGGCAATGCGCTGATGTATGTGATGGCGGGCGTTGCGAAGCAAAGCATGAAGCTCGACGATTGTTTTATCGTGAATGAAAATGGCGCCATTTGTGAATCCATCAGCTGCAATATTTTTGTGGTAAAAAACGGAACCATCTTTACCCCGCCACTTACCGAAGGTTGTGTGGCCGGAATCATGCGCCGCCAGATCATGCACATTGCGGCCGAAAATAAAATTCTCACATTCGAAAGTCCTGTTACCACCTACACTTTGATGAATGGCGACGAAGTGTTTTTAACCAATGCCATCCAGGGCATTCGTTGGGTGGGACAATTCAAGGATAAATTTTATACCAATAAAATGAGCCAGTTTTTTACCGAAAAGCTCCTCGCGCTCACGTTATAATCCGTTCAGCAGATCACAAAGCCGGCGGGTAAGTTCCCTGCGGTTGTAAAGTTCGATATTCGAAACATGGCGCGTAGTTTCAGCGCCTGAAAACAAAGCCAGAATGTTTTTTTTAAGCTGAGGGGCATCGTCAAAATCACTGATGTACCCGGCGCCTGTTTCAGTGAGAATGGCCGCCAGATCACCATCCACCGGACCAATGGCCAGTATGGGTCTGCCACTGGCCATGTATTCAAACACTTTTCCTGTGAGGATGCCTTTGGCGTTACGCGTGTTGTTCACCAGGAGCAAAAGTACACGCGAACGTTGCTGTTCTGTGATCACTTCCGCGTGTGGCAGGTAATCGATTTTTTTTACATAGGCACTGAGCCCCGCTTCTTCAATGTTTTCTTTCACAAAAATATCCACCTTGCCCACCAGTTTGATCTGAAGGCGGTAGGCAAAATCTTCGTTTTCTTTTACCAGCTCAGCCAGCACCTGCCAGAGTACCCGCGGATTGCGATCTTTCACCAGCGTGCCAATGTGCGCAATGCTGAAACTGTTGTCCGTTTCCACTTTTTCCTTAGCCAGATCTTCGTTATCAAAACCATTGGTGATCACGCTGAATTTTTTTCCATTCGCACCTCCGGCATCCAGGTACATCTGCCTGAATTCTTCATTCATGGTTTGCCCCACGCTCACCACGGCATCTGCGTGTTTTAAAACTGCGAGTTCCTGTTCGTGGTGTTTTTTATCTGCCCGGGCGCTCAGCATCAGTTTCTCATAAAAGTCAATGTTCGTCCAGGGATCCCTGAAATCGGCCAACCATTTGATGGAGGGATTTTTTTTCTTCAGCCCCAGTGCTATCATGTGCATGGAATGCGGCGGCCCGGAACTGATCACGTAACTGATCTGGTGCTCGCGCACATAATCATTCAGGTAACGTATGCTAGGGCGGATCCAGAAACGCCTGGCATCAGGGATAAAAAAATTACCGCGGATCCATACGCTGATCTTTTCCGTAAGGCCTCCTTTTTTATTTTCGCTCAGAAAGGAAGCATTGATCTTGTCTTCTTTTTTTCTGCCGATAAACTTTTTGTAAATGCTGTAAGGTTCCCAAATGGGCTGGCGCAGTTCTGTTACACCGTCGGGAATGTCTTTGCGCAGGCTGTGATCGGTTACCGGCATCTCGCCATTTTCGGCTGTATAAATTACAGGCTCCCAGTTAAACTGGCGCATGTACTTCACAAACTTCAGCCAGCGCTGCACCCCGGCACCACCCGCGGGCGGCCAGTAATAGGTAAGTATGAGCACTTTTTTCATTCCTGTGTAACCAGCGCAAAAGTAATTTTTTTGAACTGATAAAGCGAAATAATCTATATTTACAGCCTGTCGCATGAGTAAAAAGCTGTCTATTGTTATCCCTGCCTACAACGAAGGCAAAACCATTCACCTGATCCTCGATAAAATAAAGGTGGTTGAGCTGAATGGTGGCCTGCTCAAAGAGGTGATCATCATTAACGATTGTTCGAAAGATAATACCGAAGAAGCGATCCTCTTGTACCAGCGCGCGAACCCTGAGCTGGATATTCAATACCGTAAACACGAGCTCAACAAAGGCAAAGGCGCCGCGCTGCACACAGGTATCCGCGAGGCTTCCGGCGACTACATCATCATCCAGGACGCAGATCTTGAATACGATCCGGAAGAATACAATCTGCTGCTGAAACCCATTCTCAATGGCATGGCCGACATTGTTTACGGCAGTCGTTTTATGGGCAGCCAGCCTCACCGCATCCTGTTTTTCTGGCATTCCATCGGCAATAAAATGCTCACGTTCATGAGCAATATGTTCTCCAATTTAAATCTTACCGATATGGAGACCTGCTACAAACTGTTCAAAGCCGAATACATTAAAAATATTTCACTCCAGGAAAAACGTTTTGGTTTTGAACCGGAAGTTACCGCCAAGATCGCACGTATTCCTAAAATAAGGATCTACGAAGTGGGCATCTCTTATTATGGCCGCACTTACGAAGAAGGAAAAAAAATAGGCTGGAAAGACGGATTCCGGGCCATCTACTGCATCCTTAAATACGGACTTTTTAAAGCCTGATCACTGCATCATTTCCAGTTCGGCCGCGTAGTACACATTCACATTCTCCGGATCAAATAATTTTTGGCAGGAACTCGATAAAACCATCTTTTTGTTACGCAATTCATCTATTTTGAAAGTGAATCCGGTATCAAAAAAATTAAACAGATGATCGTCCATCGATTCGCCCTGACTCACCTCCCTGATTTCAAAAAATACCTGTTCCTTGTTTTTTGTTTCCGCAGAAGCTTTCGTAAAGTCCCATACGCCAGATGCCTTAAAAACAGAGGAAGAGAACACCTCGCTGATGGTAAATGTACCATCTTTCTTAATATGGAGGTTTAAAATATAAGCCCCCTTCGTTATCACGCCGTTTGTTTCCGTTAACGAAAAACGTGAAGGTTCCAAAATGTACGTGAGGTTAGCCCTTGCGAAACCAATGTAATCTACATACGTTACATTTACATAACCCTTGTTCAGACGCCATTCGCCGCACAACCTCGCTTTACGGCTCCTCAGCGACAATGCGGGATCCGCGTCTCCTTTTTTGCATCCACCTGCTGAGAGAATAAACACCGCTGTAACAACAGCCACAACTATTTTTGATATTAACTTCATTGTTGTTCTAAAACGATTAAACTTTCAAAGGTCTGCTTTTCACCTGCAGCGTTCACGTGTATCGGGGTTGTAGCGGTAAGCACCATTTTTTTGTTCCGCAGTTCCTTCAGTTTGTAACTGAAAGCGGTAGACGATTGGTTAAAAAAGTGGTAACCGCGCGAACTGCCATGGGATACGCTTTTCAGAAGAAAAGTTACTGCATCTTTTGCTTTGGCTTCACCCGTGCCAGAGTTAAAAAACCATTCACCTTTTCCATTCAAGGTTTTTGATCCCAGCGTTTCGTTGAACTCAAATTGTCCATCCTTTTCAATGAGTAGGGTAAGAAAATAAACGGTGTTAAAATTATAACTGGTATCGCCGGAGACCTTCATCTTGATCGATTCAGACCCGAGCTCACTTTCCGAAGTGTAGCGGCTGTCGTTGGTGGCGTTTGTAATTTTTACCTGACCCGAAACAAGGCGCCAGTCGCCGCTCAGCCGCGATTGACGGGACATGAGGGAGAGAGCGGGATCATCTTCACCCTTTTTACAGAACTGAAGGGAAAGGCTTACAAAACAAAGGGCGATAAGTGTTGATTTCTTCATGGGTGCCGAAATGTATGAAAATATTTACCACCCGGATAAAAAACCGGTTATATATTAATGCAATATTTTTGAAACAAATCCCGGAAGCCAGATACAGCAAAGGTTTCAGACCTATACTGACCACGCGTTTTCAGCAGATTTGCCCTGATGTTAAATTTTAAACCGTTGAATTACAAAGTGTTACACGCGCTCTTGTAAAATGATAAATTTTCTTTTACATTTGATACAATCTTTTAAACGAATTAAAATTTAAATTCCGAATATCCTCTCCTCTACATTGCAATTCGTTTAATCTTCCTTTTCCAGAAACAGTAAACAAATCGCAATCCTGGCACGATGTGATGACGGTTTTTTAAGCTTCGGCTGAAAGATAAATACTGCCGGGTCATCCCCTTTTTCCCGAAGGTATTTCTAAACAAAAAAGGGAAAAAAATAAAAAACAAACAAAATGGAAAAAGGTACAGTAAAGTTTTTCAACCAAACAAAAGGATTCGGATTCATCAAAGTTGAAGGATCTGGAAAAGAAGTATTCGTGCACGTATCGGGTATCAAAGAAGAGATCCGTGAAAATGACGAAGTTGTTTTTGAAATCCAGGAAGGCAAAAAAGGCTTAAACGCCGTTAACGTAAAGTTAGCCTAAGCCCGCCCGTTAATTAAATTATTTGCAATCTCTGACTCAGAAAGATATAAGCCTGCGAAAGCGGGCCACCAAAGGGAATGAATGACATTCGAAATTTTAATTAACAAAAAACCCGCCTCAACAGCGGGTTTTTTTTATGCGTTTAATTCTGTTAAACCGTCATGATCTCTTTTTCCTTTTGTTCAATGTGTTTGTCAACCTTTGAAATATGACTGTCGGTGAGTGTCTGAATTTTGGCTTCTCCATCTTTGGCTTCATCTTCAGGCAAACCATCTTTCTGTAATTTTTTAATCTGTTCCATGGCTTCTTTACGCACACTTCTCACACCTACTTTAGCGTCTTCTCCAAGGCTCTTGGCGGTTTTGGTAAGTTCTTTGCGCCTCTCCTCTGTTAATGGCGGAATCATGATGCGGATGATCACACCATCATTCTGTGGATTGAGGCCCAGATTGGCCATCTGAATGGCTTTTTCAATGGGCGTCAGCATTGTTTTTTCCCAGGGCTGAATTACCAGCGTGCGGGCATCCTGGGTGTTAACACTGGCAGTATTGCTGATGGGCACACGGCTTCCGTAATAATCCACCATTACACTTTCCAGCATTACCGGATTGGCCTTGCCTGCGCGAACTTTCTGAAGTTCCGACTCAAGATGCGAGATCGCTTTTTCCATGGCGGCACGCGCTGTATCTAAAACTGTTTTAACGTCTGACATAAATTATTTTGACTGTAAAATTAAAATTAAAATTCATTTAAGCGACTCACACCTTTTCCTTCACGGCATACATCTCTGTAAGCTTCGACAAGGCGTAATCTATTTCTTCGCGCGTGGTGTATTTGCTGAAACTGAAACGAACCGAAGGCCTGGCCATATCAATACCGAGACTTCTGAGAACATGACTTCCCTGGTTGCTGCCGCTGCTGCAGGCACTGCCACCGCTGGCCGCTATGCCCATGATATCGAGGTTAAACAACATCATCTCGGCATCGGGATGGTGAGGGAAACAACAATTCAACACAGTGTAAAGCGATTTTTCGTAAGACGTTTCCCCGTTAAAATGCATACCCGGGATCCGTTTGCTCAACTCCTCACGCATGTAGTCTTTCAGGCCCATGATGTGCTGCTGGTGCTCTTCCATGTGCTCGTAACATAACTCAAGTGCTTTGGCCAGACCAACGATCCCAGGCACGTTTTCAGTGCCACCGCGCATGTTGCGTTCCTGTGCTCCGCCGTGAATAAACGGCGATATTTTGTGCTGGTGATTGATGTACAAAAATCCAACCCCTTTTGGGCCGTGAAATTTATGGGCCGCGCATGTAACAAAATGTACCTTAATGGCCCGGAGATCCATCCTGTAGTGACCCATGGTTTGAACGGTATCACTATGAAACAAAGCGTTGTAACGCTCGCACAGTTCTCCCACCGCTTCAATTGGCAGCAAGGTCCCTATCTCATTGTTGGCATGCATCAGCGACACCAGGCTGCGTGGATTGTTTTTTAATAATTCTTCAAGATGTACAAGATCAACATTACCGTTTTTATCGGTACGCACCCAGCTCGCTTTTACCTTCCCTGCTTTTTCGAGTACCTTGATGGTATGCTCCACCGCGTGGTGTTCAATCTGGCTTGAAATCACATGCGTGATGCCATGCGTTTCAATGCACTGACAGATGGCCATGTTGTCGGCCTCCGTGCCGCCGGAAGTAAAAAAGATCTCAGCGGGCGTTACATTCAGCAGCCTGGCCACGGTTTTACGCGCCAGTTCAATCGCCGACCGCGTTTTTCGCCCGTACCCGTGAATTGAAGAAGGATTACCAAAATCCTGGGTAAGTAAAGGCATCATGGCCTTTAACACGTCTTCATCAAGCCGGGTCGTTGCTGCGTTATCCAAATACACTTTCATTCAAAACGGTATAAAGTGGTCAATTTTATTGATCTGTAAAGTTAACCAATTGTATTCACAAAATCGAAGGCCGGTTAAATAATGTAAACCGGGGCTTTCCTTACTTATTTGATAATTGCCGGATATCGGCCATTATCTTTTTTGCCAGTTCGTCGGCCCTTGTTTTTTCACTGCTACTTTCGCTGTAAATGCGAATGATGGGTTCGGTGTTGCTTTTGCGCAAATGCACCCACTCTTTGCCGAATTCTATTTTAAGTCCGTCTACGGTATTCAGCGGCTGGGCGCTGTATTGTTGTTTCATGCCGGCCAGTATCGCGTCTACATCAATACCAGGACCGAGTTCAATTTTGTTTTTGGAGATAAAATAAGCAGGATAAGTGGCTCTCAAAGCGGAAACAGTCATCGCGCTTTTTGCCAGGTGGGTCAGGAAAATGGCAATGCCAACAAGCGCATCGCGTCCATAATGCAGTTCGGGCAGAATAATTCCACCGTTCCCTTCACCGCCGATCACCGCGCTGGTTTCTTTCATCTTGTTCACAACATTCACCTCTCCCACGGCAGCAGCAGCATAAGCACCGCCCGCCTTTTCAGTCACATCACGCAGGGCGCGCGTGCTGGATAGATTACTCACGGTATTTCCTTTTTTATTTTTCTGAAGCACATAATCAGCCACAGCTACCAGTGTGTATTCTTCGCCAAACATGTTGCCGTCCTCGCACACAAATGCCAGGCGGTCAACATCGGGATCAACGCTGATGCCCAGATGGGCTTTTTCAGCCAGCACTGTTTTGCTCAGCTCTGCCAGGTGCTCCGGCAAAGGTTCAGGATTGTGCGCAAAATCCCCGTGTACTTCTCCAAAAATTACTTTTACATTGTTAACGCCGAGTTGCTTGAGTAAGGCGGGAACCGCAATGGCACCGCTGGAGTTGATGGCATCGAGTACCACCGAAAAATTGGCAGCCCGGATTGCCTTAACATCCACGTAAGGCAGTTCAAGAATACGCTGAATATGGGTATCAAGGAAATCATTGTTAACGCTGTATTTTCCAAGGCGATCTACTTCGGCATAACTGAAATCAGATGCCGCCGCGAGAGACAAAATCTCCTGCCCGTTTTTTTCACTGATAAATTCTCCTTTGTGATTGAGCAATTTCAAGGCATTCCAGTGTTTTGGATTGTGGCTGGCCGTGAGTATGATGCCTCCGGATGCTTTTAATTCTGTTACAGCCATTTCAACCGTAGGTGTGGTACTGAGACCAAGGTCGATGACATCAAGGCCCATTCCTATCAGGGTATTGGCCACAAGCGACGAGATCATCGCGCCGCTCATGCGTGCATCACGACCGATCACGATCTTTGCATTTTTTGATTCCTGCTGACTCAGCACCCAGGTGCCGTAAGCCGAAGCATATTTAACAGCGTCAAGCGGTGTGAGCCCTTCATCTGGTTTTCCACCGATGGTTCCTCTGATTCCTGAAATACTTTTTATTAATGTCACTTTCTTTAGTTTTGGCCCGCAAAGATAACAAAAACCGTGCGCCTGTAAAACGATGTGTTTCCGCCTTTAATGGGCACATTCTAAATTTTTTAAGATATTTGTAAACTCACGCACACCGCCATGTCTATTCAATCAGTACTGTTTAGTTTTATTCTTTTTTTTGCCTGCAGTGTTTCGGCCAGTTCTGATTTTCAGATCTCCGTCATCAACACAGAGGTGATAGAAATTGATCTTTCAGAACAGGTGTTGTTATCAGACCAGGAAAATGAACTGAGGCCAAGTCCGCTTTTAAACTTCATAAAAAAACAGCAGAACAAAAACCGTAAGATCACCGCTGCTGTGCTGGCTTTTCCTTTTCCTTTTGGCATTGTTGGCCTGCATCGCATATACATGGGCTGCGCACCGTATGTACCAGTGGTTTACATTGCAACGCTCGGCGGTGTTTTTGGCATCCTGCCTTTTATTGATTTTTGCGTAATCCTGATAGAAAAAGACCTTGAAAGATTTATGAATAATCCCAAGGTCTTTATGTGGGTGAACTAAACTGATATGTGTGGGATCTCTGGAATAATCTTAAAATCGGCACAAGACTTTTCGCTTGCTGAAAAGATCCTCAATATGACCGGGGCCATTCAGCACCGGGGTCCGGATGGTGAAGGTTTTCTGATGGTGACAGAGAATGCTGTTGTGCCGGCACTCCGCGAATCAAATGTGGTTTACCGGAAAAACCTCCCTTATCTTCCCGCCACCACAGTGAAGGCAGCCGCAGAGGGCGCATTCCTGGCTTTCGGTCACCGCCGTTTGTCCATCATCGATCTCAGCGAAGCGGGGCATCAGCCCATGTGTGATGTCGACAAAAGATCATGGATCACCTTCAACGGAGAGATTTACAATTACCCTGAAATCAAAGAACAATTACTGAAACTCGGCAGCAGATTTTCCTCGGAAACGGATACTGAAGTGGTGTTACAGGCCTATCTGCAATGGGGCCCCGCCTGCGTTGAAAAATTTAACGGTATGTGGGCCTTCTGTATTTATGATACAGAAAAAAACATCTGTTTTGCTTCACGCGACAGGCTGGGCGTTAAACCATTCTATTACATCAACAACCCGGCTTTTATCTCCTTCGCAAGCGAACAAAAAGCTTTTGTGCGCGCCGGCCTTTGTGATGCATCAGTGAACACAGCCGCCCTCGAAAACTATCTTTTTAATGCCCTGCTTGAAACAAGTACTGATAATTTTTTCAAAAACATCACCGAACTATGGCCCGGACACAACCTCATCTACAACATCCGGTCAGGAACTCTTGAAACAACACCTTATTTCCATCTGAATGACGTTGTGTCCCTTAACAACGAGTCGCTTTCAGACGCGCAGCTGATTGAAAAAGTATCAGATGTGTTTAATAATGCCGTGCGGCTGCGCATGAGAAGCGATGTGGAAGTAGGAACCTGTCTCAGCGGGGGCATCGACAGCAGTGCGATTGCCGTTACGATTGGCTCGCTCAGTAAAAATCCCCTGCATTGTTTTACCGCCGTATTTCCGAACCACGCGGTAAACGAAGAAAACTTTGCAGACCTTGTCGCTCGCAAAATACAGGGCAAACATTTTAAAGTGCAGCCCACTGCCGCGGGTTTTGTGGCTGAGTTTGACCATTTGATCTATGCGCAGGACGTACCTATCTGGGACAGCAGCACCTTTGCGCAACACCAGGTAATGGGGCTTGCAGCGCATCACAACATCAAAGTGGTACTCGATGGTCAGGGTGCCGATGAACTGTTTGCGGGCTATCACCACCATTTTACTGCCCGCTGGAATAATCTTGCGGCAGCCGGCCAGTACCTGCCACTGCTGCGTGAGCTTCGGAATACCGGCGGTACCATCCCTTCACCGTTTTTATTTTATCTGAAAGAAAGGACCAAACAACATTTTAATTTCAGTAAAAAACATCTGGCACATTTTTTTAAAAAAGAAATTATTGAGAAGGCCGATATTAAAAACCCTTACAATTACACATCCGATCTTAATGCCCAGCTGATCAAAGACATTTACGAGACCCGTTTAAAATCTTTTCTCAAATGCGAAGACCGGTGTGGCATGTGGCATGGCGTGGAAAGCCGCACACCCTTCAGCGACGACATAGAACTGATGAAACTGATGTTTTCTTTTAACGGCAACCGCAAAATTAAAAATGGTGTTTCAAAATTCTTTTTAAGAGAAGCAGTAAAAGACAAACTGCCCCGTGAAATTTATGAACGCCGCGATAAAAAAGGTTTCGATACGCCCATGCAGGAATGGATGGTAAACCTGCGTCCGCTGATGTTATCGGAAATAAAAAATGCTGCATTCCCTTTTTTAAAACCGCGCGCGCTCGAAAATGCTGATCCGGCCAATGCAGCGCACAACAAAATACTGTTTCGTTTATTTGTATTCTCGCGCTGGCAGAAAGTATTTAACGCTAAAATAACCTGAGCTGCACGCCTGCGCTGATCCCGAACCCTGAAGCCTTCCAGGAAGAAAGCATAAATTCTCCTGGCGTTTCACGCGAAAAAACCATATTTCTGTAATTGATAACAGGGAAATATGTTTTAAGGTTAAAACCCACTCTTTTGTAATAGATCCTTGGGTTAATATAAAATCCTAAAAAAGTGCCGTTGGATCGTAATTCTGCATTTTCAAAGTCGTTCAGGTCTACGCGCAGCCTGGATATTCCCATTTCCGCGCCCAAAACCAGATCTATTTTTTTCCTTACCAGGGGATGAAAATTAACCATCAGCAAAAGATCGCTGGTATTGATATCAGGCCTTTCGTTGGTCACCTCATCGAGTGCTTTTAAAAACGCAACAGAGCGTCCGCGTAATCCCAGGCCCAGGCGTTTGTGAAGTCCGATCTCAGCACCCACATTGTAGCCCGCGCTGGCCATCAGCCTGCTTACTACCGTGTCTGTCATATCGCTCCCTGGTCTGTCGTAAACCATCTCAGATGAATAAACTTCAATTCCAGTGTTAAGATCTGCCACCAGCACGCCCGTACCAAATGACTGTGAGTAAGTGAAGGCAGAACAAAAAATAAAAATCGTTAAAACAAGTTGTTTCATTCTCATAAAAAAGCAATTCGCATGCCAGCCGTTTATCTCGAGATCACTTTAAATTCCGTACGACGGTTTTTCGCCTTGTTTTCAGGGCTATCATTCGCCACTTTTGGCCGGGTATCGCCATATCCCTTGTACGACAGACGCTCAGGCCATATCTTCCCTTCTTTGATCAGGTACTCATAAACCGCTTTTGCCCTGTTCGCAGAAAGCGTAAAGTTAAATTTTTTGTCGCCGCTGTTATCGGTGTGTCCGCCAATTTCAATATGCAGATTGATATTTTTAGTAAGGAATTGAATCAGTTTATCGAGCTCGGCCTTGCTTTCAGGTTTCAGGTCCCATTTGTTCACGTCAAAAAACACATTCTTAAGTTCAACCGTGCTGCCTGTGTCTATTGGCTCCAAAGGAATCTCAAGACGGAAGGGTTTCGAGAAATCGGTTTCTTTTCCTTTTAAACTGAAATTATCGCTGTAAAAAAGAAAACCTTCTTTATTCACATTCACGAGGTAATTTTTGTTGGCGGTGAGC
>CAZFCR010000047.1:0-1336 GCA_964517305.1 uncultured Akkermansia sp. | reverse complement strand
GTAAAAACACTAGAGCAGATCAAACGCAAGTACGACAAAAAATTCACCGTTGGCCTGAGAATACGAACGTGTTACCAGTTGTTGTGTTTCGAGGTCAAACAATTCAAAATTGGCTTCAAGGGGTTCCTGCGTTTTTGCGTTGAACACTTTTCCCGCCACATAGGTGATCTTCTGCGGCCTCATGGCTTCAGGTAATTCAAAGTGATAAATATCAAGACCTCCCTGACCGCCTTGTCTGTCGCTCGCAAAAAAAGCGAGGTTGCCGGCGGGATCAACCAGTAAACTGTTCTCGTCGTTAAAGGTGTTGATCGGGTAACCTAAATTAACAGGTGTCCCCCAATCTCCCTGCGGTGTGCGGCGACTCATAAAAATATCAAGATTGCCCATGCCGGGATGACCGTCGCTGCTGAAATACAGGGTCTGGTTGTCGGGATGAATAAAAACAGATTCCTCTTTTCCTGGTGTGTTCACCACACTCGATATTTTTACAGCAACACTGAATTTTCCCTCTTCCGAAAGTGTACTCATGTAAATGTCCTGATCTTTGATGCCACTGCGTCCGCGCATGCCACGGATAAAATAAAGTGTTCTTCCGTCGCTGCTGAAACTTGGCTGGGTTTCCCATTGTGCTGTATTGATGGCTGATCCTGCGTTACGGGGACGTGTCCAGGTGCCATTGATCTTCTGTGAATAAAAAATATCACAACTGCCGTAACCCTTCCTGTCGGGCGAACCGTAATCGCCGAACTCGTTGGCACAGGAAGCAAAAAACATGATGCTGCCATCCGCCGAAAGTGTTGGCGCGCCTTCGTTGCCCTGGCTGTTCACTTCCCTGATGGGTTTGGCAGTTTCCCAAACATTGTTTTGTTTTCGGCTGATAAAAAAATCTTCATTTTCATAATCCGGAAACTCCGGCACTTTTACTCCTCGGGTAAACAAAAATTGTTTGCCATCGGCTGTTACTGCGGGAAAATATTCGTTGAGCGCTGTGTTGATGCCGCTGCCTGCATTGATGGGATTAAACGGCTGCGGGTTTTTAACGGCTTCTGTTCCGAACTCAGCATTGGCCAGCAAACGCTGGGCATTGTCCTTTGTATCGGGATTGATCCTTTCAAATTTTAAGAAGGTCTGTAAACTGCTTTTCGCCTGGGCGTAATCTCCGGTAGCGAGGTAAGATTGTGAAAGAAAATAAAAACTGTTCGGCCAGAATTTAGGATTGATGCGAATGGCTTCATTAAAATACTGGATCGCTTCGGGATGTCTGTTGGTGACCTGATAGAGGTTGGCGAGGCCCAGCGCAGCTTCAATAAAATTGTTATCCTCGTCCAGCGCTTTT
>CAZFCR010000046.1:0-13270 GCA_964517305.1 uncultured Akkermansia sp. | reverse complement strand
CAACAAATTCTTCCATGATATTAAAAAAAAGAGGCTGCCCTTTTGAGACAACCCCGTGCCTGCTTGCAATTTGTTATGCGGCATAACCTCGGACGACCACTAAACTAAAAAGTGACCCAACAAAAATTTAAAATAGAATTGCGCAAAATTCATTGGTTGGACGACTTTGACGATCCTGACGACCGATGTGCACACGGAAAAATCCGGGTTACAATCGACAATAAAATAGTTGTGGACAATCTCGACGACCCAAATGATTGGTGGACAGTAAGCGCAGCAGCTATGCATTTATTGAGGACTTTAGAATTCAATCACACAAAGACAAATCGTGTTGCTGCATGCCTTGTTCCAATTGAGGGGCATCATATTGACCATGATGAAAACAATCCTATAGTGCACATAGAAACCGCTTATCCAATGGTCGCAGGACGCAATTGGTGGGTGACACACTCGGACAATGAGATTCGACTCGAAACTGAGTCAGGACATTCTATTTTGATTCCTTTTGATGAATACAAACAACAGGTTTTATCCTTTGCAGACAAAGTTGAGGCTTTTTATATTAGTAGTAAACCAAAAAATTTACCCGAGGACAAGTATGACCGAGACGCTTACAATAAATTTTGGGCGGAATGGAAAAGCAGACGAATCAAATACAATTAATACTCATTAACGGCGGACACTCAAGCTTTACGCACCTGTGTGTCGATTACGACCTGCTAACAGCCGTCTTGCGTCCGCAGTGCGTTATAAGCAATGCGCACCGAGACATGACAACGTTTCGCTGAAATAACAATAGAATTTCGCTCGACAAGATCTCGGACCACGCGTTCTCTAGGACTTTATTAGGACTGCATTTCGGTTAAGGGCATTAGTTTTTTTATAACCATTCTTTCGTCCCGGGGCGACACCCGGCCCCTTTTGCTATCACACATTGGAGCACATTTGTTGGCCGAGGTGGACACCGTGGAGAGGTCAACACAGAGCTGCAATCCCCACCCCACTTTTTAGCCGCGATGAAAAATCCTCGCGGCATTTGGCAACCTGAATTTTAACTCAATCATTAGTATCCTTTCACATTTCAAAATCTAAACCACATGTAAAAAAGTTATTATAGCCATAATTATTTCTAAATCTCGTAAGGTGAAATGCCCCCATCTGCAGATAAACGCCTCTCTGTTTTAAAAGTTTGAAAGCGACAGATGCATGAATAAAATATTCCGGGCTGTAGAAGAACCACTCGGTACCTTTAGTTTTAACATCATATTCATTCAAATAAACAGATTCTGAAATAGTAAAAAAGGTAGCGTATACTCCAAAACTGAACCGTAATCGTTTCAAATAATAATTGCCAGAGACTGGTAGGGAAATTGAATACCTATTATTCGTTGCTTTTTTTAGGTCTGGTATAATTGAACTGCTATCTATGTATAGAAACGTTTTTTGAACTATTTTTAACTGATCTAATCTTATACCCGTAGACATTGCAAACGTTTTGGAGATAAACCTATTATATTGAAGACTTAAGTCGAAACTATAAGTATCATAATACTTATAGTTCCAATAATAAACTATCTGCCGGGAGTTTGGGATCCGACCATCAGGGTTATATATTTTAATTAATGTTTTATTAGTGAAATAATTATAAATGACATTTGAAGATATAATAATTGACCGATTCGGTGATCGTTTATTAATTAAACCATCACTTTTCTGAGCAAATCCTTCTTGTGTATTTAATACGATACACATAAAAAAGAAAAGTGTAATTATTTTAATCTTCACCTTAATTTACTTTAATGAGTTTTCCATTGGGCGTTGATGCTTCCTTTCAATAATATGCTATAAATAAAAGTCCCGTGTTGAAAGACTCAGTAGATAAACAACGTACTTATTATCCCTTTAGTACCTAATGTAATTAACTGTTCCAAATTGCTATACATTTGAGTCCTCACAGGAGTCGGTGTTAAATTTTAAGTGGGCTAGCTAATACCGGGACTTCAATTGTTTCGTAGAACATTAAATCAAAACCTGCGAGCCCACGCACATTTTGCAAGCACATCTGCTTCTTTTCAAAGGCTGATAATTTTTAGTGGCGCCAATAAGCTTGCAAAATCTCCAACAGCGTAACCGCGCAGAACCCCGCGCGCTAAAAAACTAAAGCCCTTATTCCGGTCAGACCAATCCTTTTCAAATTCTTTGTAAAACCACCAGGGGCATTTCGCATAAACAGCACTCGGGACATCGGTAAGGGCGCACAGCTTATAACAGCGCACTGGCGGCCAGTGCGGCCAGAACAACACGCTATGCACCGCCTGTTTGATCAGCGGAAGCAGAAAAAGCGCGGTTTTATTTGGACAAGAGCATTTTCACTTCGGCTTAAGAGCAAGTAAGTCTGCCAGCACATTATCACGTGTGCAGCTAAACTTGCTCTATAGTGGCCACGGCGCGGCACCATTTTAGAATCTCGGCGGACTTTTGATTACATTTAAAATCGGCGACTTCTGGAAACGCGGCCGGCGGCGCCGCAAACCGTTATACAGCATTGCTCCGGACAGACCTCGGGACCTTTCCTCGGACCTGGACAGATTTGGAATGTTCACGAAAATTACTTATCTTTGACGTTAGTAACGTAATAAGTCAGTATGATCGTTTCGTTTGGCGACAAGACCACGCAAAAAATTTGGGACGGTGAATGGGTTAAGGGTTTTGCGACCGACATACAAGAGACTGCCCGGCGAAAGTTGAGAATGCTGAATAACTCAATTGACATAAAAGATCTAAAGATCCCTCCGTCGAACAGACTTGAAAAGTTGAAAGGTAATCTGAAGGACTTTCATTCAATTCGAGTTAATAATCAATGGCGTATCATCTTCCGCTGGGACAATGGCTGCGCGTTTGACGTACAATTAATTGACTACCATTAAGCAGATATGAAAAGACTAAGAAATATTCACCCCGGAGAAATTTTATCAGAAGAGTTTTTAATTCCGCTTAACATAACAGCGTACAGACTCTCAAAAGAGATCTCTATTCCGCAGACTCGAATTTCTGAAATCATTAAAGGTAATCGACGTATCACGGCAGACACGGCCTTACGACTTTCCAGATTTTTTGGCAATTCCGCAAAGTTCTGGTTGGGACTTCAAGACGACTTCGACATCGAGGACGAATCCAGACAGAAGGAGAAGGAATTAAGATCGATTAAACGTTTTGACCGCAACGCTGCATAACAGCGGCCATTTGCGCCAGCCGGACAGAAGATCAATGTAAGCAAACGCTGTTTTAGGTTAAGGCGTGCTTCGCACAATTGACATTGTGGCGCGTTTCGTCAGGTTTTAGCATCGGGAAGATTTTCGTATTTTTAAACATCAGCCGCAACTGCAGACACCTCCTGCGCGGGGTTGCAAAAAGGTATGTGTAAGCTTCACGACAAATGACACAGAAACAAGAACTCTGCGAAAAAGGCTTTACGACTTTCTCGGGTATTTTCTCCGACACGGAAATTGACCAAATGTGTTCGGCCATTAATTCGACGGACAGTTCTAAGCCTACGTTTAGAAAATCAGATGACCTTTTTGCTGTTCGACAGTTTTTAAAAGAAATTCCAGAAATACACAAATTGGTCTTCACGGACAAATTCAAAACGATTATTAAGACTTTACTTGGAGACAATTACTTTCTCGTTAAGTCTATCTACTTTGACAAACCGGAGAAATCCAACTGGTTTGTTTCTTATCATCAAGATCTGACAATATCGGTAGACAAAAGAACAAACCACGCGGATTACGGACCTTGGACTGTCAGGCAAGGACAATTCGCGGTTCAGCCACCTCTTGACATTTTGCAGAGCATTTTCACAATTCGAATTCATCTCGACGACACTGATGAAAATAATGGAGCTTTGAAAGTTGTGCCAGGTTCACACCTGAAAGGAATTTATCGTCCTGAGACAATTGATTGGTCAAAGGAATCAGAAACAGTATGCTCAGTCCCCAAGGGTGGCATCATGCTCATGCGACCGTTATTACTTCATAGTTCCGGGCGGACGACTAACAGTCATCAAAGACGCGTAATTCATTTAGAACTTTCAAACAAGGAATTGACACCAGAGCTGCAATGGTCAGAAAAAGCCTACGCATAACACGGGGCAGGTCTGCCAGCCGGGTGAGAACAGCAATATGCACGCGCTGTTTGAATTAACCTGGCAGAACAGGAGCACTTCGGCCGATATGTAAAGAGCGTGTGAACCTGAATATTTGTTTTTTTCGCACTTAATGTATCGTACATTTACACACATGAAAAAATTCCTCACCATCCTGCTGCTCACAGTCGTGATCATTTCCTGCAAAAAGGAAAAAAAAGAACCTGCTCAGGAACCGCCACCTGCTCCGCCTGTAAAGGAGATCGTCCTCAAAATCGATGGCGTGGAATCCAGTTGTACTTCTTGTGCCTCATCTTTCGTTGGGCTTGGGACACCAGTCATGAACTTCAATTTTCCCGACTCTGATGACCTGATCGTTGTGAATTTTTACCTGAAACCGGGCCCCGGCACCTACCCCCTGAAGAGGAACGACTATACCTATAAGGATCAGATCACGCTCTGGGTGGAAAAAGGCGGGCAAGCCTATACTGCGGTCACCGGCACCATCAACATCACCAAATCCGACACCACAAGCAAAGGTGCCATCAAAAGACTTGTGGCCGGTTTCTCTTTCATCACCGATACAATAAACGGTAAGTTTCTCACAGTTACAGATGGTGCCATTGACTTTACGGACATGTAAAAAAGGTTAGTGGGCTTATCACTTCTGATACGCAAAAAAAACTAAAGCCCTTTTGTCATGAGAAGAGGCGGACAACAATCCGACTTTTAATTCGTTTCAAACAAGTATGAGGAATTATTTTACTTGTCTACTTTGCGTTTTTATTTTCCAATTCTACAACGGACAAGACACGTTGAGGAAATATGAATTTGGTACGACATTAGTAACCTTTAACCTGGATGAAAATCAACAATTCCGATTTTTTGAAGATCGGCCGAAACATGAGTTTTTAAATGGAATCTTTTTTCGTTATTCAAAAAACAGTTTAGGTATCCGTTCAACTTTAAGTTACGCAACAAATTTCTCTTCGTTCGGGCTACCCGGACAACAGTATTCATCAGGCTCAGGCACCCTTTTGACCAAAGACCTTCGGGTGGGTTGCGGAGGACAATTTACTTTTTTGAAAAAAGTCCTCAACTTATACATGTTAAGTGATTTTGCATATGGATTGGTAATTTCAAAAGGAAATATTTCCGGCGGAGTATCGGGCATAAACGATAATTAAACTGCAGTGACCCATGGACTCGATACGCATCTTGGCTTAGGATTTAAAATCAAACTTTTCAGAATTATTTATATTTCACCCGAATTTTCCTACAATGTCGATTACGGACGAGGAATAAGATGGTCTGAAAGTCGGACATCAAAGAAAGGGTATAAATCTTCGTGCTCAGACGGCAATGCTAACCCTGTAATAAGGCTTCATTTTTCTGTCGCCATTTAGCTAGAATCTGATTCGACGTTACAGCAGCTAGCAGCGCACTGCCGGCCTGCCCGGTAGAGCATCTTCTGTGGTTGCGCCGCCTGTTTTAAAATAAGGTGTGCTTCGCACATTTTACATTTGTGGTGCATTTGCGTTAAATGTTTTAAATTCACGGTTGACGCCGGAAATTTTGAAATCGGGCGGGTTTGGGAAAAGTCGGATGGTGCAAGGCCGCAAACCGTTACCTGCGAGCCCGCCCGACACGGCAGACTAATATGAAACTATTTCTTGTAATTTTCTGGACATTTGGTTTTCTCATTGCGGTTGGACAGGACTCTCTTACAACATTTTCAAGACCTGGGTATAAAAAGCGGACTGAACTCAAAACCGTTCCACGAATTGGAGTTGGTATCCAAAAGACAGCATACGTGGAATTGGGTTTATCACGACACCTTGGTTTCGCTTCTACAGCATACTACGGCTCATTTGAATGGACTCCAATAAAAAATATTTATGGACTCAAAGTGGGTTATGAAATGAATGCAAGGATTGTTGCGCTTGGACTTGAGGCAAAATATCAAACAGACTTATTATTGTCTGACGTTATGTTAACTCCTAAAATCGGATTTGGATTAATGGGTATCGTTAATATTTTTTACGGATTCAATATTTCTTTCTTTAATCTTCCTTTTCCGGGTATCGGACGACATCAATTTTCAATTGTCTTCAATTACAACAGACTTGCATTTAGTAAACGAAAGAAACGAGAGTAACGGGCCAGCCGGTAACAGCGCACGTGCCGCCAGCTTGGGCGGAGGCGGCTTCTGTGGCTGCGCCGCCTGTTTTATTTAGCCGAAGTAGCAAGTGCGTGATTTTATTTTGAAGAGCATTTTCACTTCGGCTTAACGGCCAGTAGGGCTGCCAGAACATTTTCGTGTGCATCCAAACTTGCTCTATATAGGTGGCGCGCGTTGTGCATTTTAAAATCTCGGTGGACTTCCGTACATTTAAAACCGGCGGCACTGGGAGACGGCACCGCTTCTAGTGCCCAAAAGATATACGCAATACTAAATACGTCACATGAGTAAAGATTTACCTAAGTATAACGAAACGTTTAATCCAATCCTGGACATTCTTAAAAGTCAAGAAACAATTCAACGGAGAGACTTGATCGCTAAAGTTATCGAAAAATTTTATTCAACGTTGCCTGCAAATCTTCTCGATCAGAGAATTAAGTCCGGTGATTATTTGATAAATAACAGGATAGCATGGGGCATTTCTTATTTGAAACAATCTGATTACGTCGAATATCCAAAGCGAGGTTTTGTGAAAATAACCTCGAAAGGGTTAGCTCAGAAAGACAATCTCAGTCTTAAGGAAGTTGACTTGGAAATTAGCAAACTGAATGTTTATAAAGGTTTCAACGTCGATGCATCATCATATGGGACTGTTGCTCAGACAGCATCTCCAGAGGACTTAATCGAAGAAGGTTTTTCAAAAATAGAAAAGGAGCTTAAAAACAATCTCTTGGAAAAGCTCAAAGGGATAGACCCTTACTATTTTGAAAAAGTGATTTTGGTTCTGTTGAAAAAAATGGGGTACGGTGAATTCGTGGAGACTCGCAAATCCTCAGATGGTGGAATAGATGGAATAATAAATGAAGACAAGCTGGGACTTGACAAGATTTATATTCAGGCAAAACGTTTCTCGGAGAATAAGGTTCGGGAGAAAGATATTCGAAATTTTATTGGGGCTATGAGCGGCGACACAAATAAAGGTGTATTTGTAACAACGTCTTTATTTGATAATGGTGCAGTGGAAAAAGCTAAAAATGCGCACCACAAAATAATACTTATTGACGGGAATAAAATTGTGGATTTAATGTACGAATATAACGTTGGCATACAAATTAAGTCTGTTTATGAGGTAAAACACTTAGACGAAGATTTTTTCGTGGAACAATAAATACTACATACAACAGCAGTTAAAGGTCCAGCGACATTTGTATCCACATAGCAAGTATACTGGCAAATGGCGCAATTATCTGGCCGTTATCTCGCGAGCCATCGCATAGCGTTTTGCACATGGTGTGTTCTAGCGCCGGAAAAAGTGCGTATTTTTAATACCGCGGGTTCTGGTAAGACACAGGCCTCAGAACCTTACCTGGAATAATCCAACAGATACTTATGAAATTCAGACCATTATTATCCATTCTGGCATTTGTTTTAGCAGCGTATAATGCGTGCGGACAAAATTTTATTGACAGGGATACAATTGGGAAACATGAAGCCATTCGGTTTGTAAATGAATCAACAAAAAAAGTCAGACGCTCTCTTGTAAAACACTTTGACAAAAAATTGGTACCAGACAGTTCGGACGCGGTGAAATTGCTGAGACTATTTTATTCAAAGCATTCGGGGAAAAGGAAATAATAAACCAAAGACCTTATGAGATTTATTTTATTTCTGATTTTTGGTATCTGCGTGGGACAACTTTAAAAGAAAATGGTCCGCCTACAAAACTTGGCGGCGGACAATTTAATATCATCATTGACAGCTATGACTGCAAAGTTGTATTAATATCGGTGGATGAGTGAGCAAAGGACTGGTGAAAGCACAAACTGCAGCAGACACGACTGGGTACCATTCCGTAAGCAAGTGATGTAAGTCTTATTAGCTTTGGGACTTAAGGACCAGGCTAAACATCCATAACTCATAATAATACATTTTGAAAATCGTTTTTATAAAAATGAACGTTTCATAATGGCATTTAAAACTTCCGAGGCATAAAATGGCTGACATCGTAAAAATTCTAAAAAGGTCCGTCTGGACTTGTGTAATAATCCTTGTTCTGTGTTCCTGTAAACGTGGAACTCCTATCAGTTGTTATGACCCGGTCTTTAAAAAAGGACATCAAGGGATATGCACAGCCGATTGTCTTGGGGTGACAGGTTGCGACGGAAAATTTTATTGTAACGAATGTGAAATGCACCGCGCGGGTGTAAAAAAGACGAAATAGGTGGACCAGGCATAAACGAAATGTAACCACTTAAATAATGTTTGTTTTCACTTTGAGCTGAAACCTTAAATTTATTTTATGAAGACCAGGTGTTTTGTATTATTCTCGCTTATTTTATTTTTATTTCTGTGTGAAGGCTGTACTGAGAAAAAACACAATCCGTTCTGTTTTAACTGTGAGAAAGGCACACTGTACTTCAATAAGAGTGGGGCCAAACGTCCTGTGTTTTTTATCAGAGAGAATGGCGATACATTGACGATAATATCCGGACTTGACTCACGATTTAAATCAGGATCACGGGTTTGTATAAAATTACAGAAACCTAGAATGGCACACGCTCTTTACATTAATCCCTTCTATGCAAAATGTATAAAGGAATTATAGGTGTTCTATGATTATATTTTTATCAAGGACCTCTTGAATCTTTAAAGTGATAAGTTCTAAGGTGCCTGTGACCAACCGGTTTGACATATTCTGTCTCAGCAAAAGAGCCAGTTGTCATTGTGCAAATCACCTGAAATTCATAAATTTATTGTAAAATCATTTTTTATTAATTAGGGGAGGTTAAACGGAAAAGCTGATGAGTGCGGAGAATAGATCACTACAAGACTTACAAAAGAAAATTATTCAGTTTAGGAACGACCGAAACTGGCAGCAATTCCACCAATTAAAAGATCTTTTGCTTGGCCTTAATATTGAGGCCGGTGAATTAAGTGAACTATTTTTATGGAAGAATGATCAGGAAATTGAATCAGTAGATAAAACGCAAATAGGTGACGAACTGGCCGATATTTTTATTTTTCTTGCTTATATCTCCGAGCATTTTAATATTGATCTTAGTGAGGCCATTGTGAGGAAAATTGCCAAAAACGCCCAAAAGTACCCTGTGGATAAAGCTTTTGGAAGCAATAAAAAGTATACTGAACTTTAAGGGCACAGCCCTTCCTTTTCTTTTTGCATTCTGTGCAATTAAAGCTAACTTAACATGATGGATGAAGAGAAACCAAAACCCGGTCGGCGTGTAAGGTACAAGGGCACACACCCTAAGGCTTTTAAAGAAAAATACAAAGAACTTAATCCAGAGCAGTATACAGAGGATGTTGCAAAAGTGATGCAACAGGGACGCACTCCTGCGGGAATGCACCGGTCTATCTGTGTGGCGGAAATCATGCGCATTCTCAATATTATTCCGGGCGAGATTGGTCTTGATGCCACGCTGGGTTATGGCGGACATAGCGCCGAAATTTTGAAACACCTGGCGCCAGGGGGCCATTTGTACGCCGTTGATGTTGATCCGTACGAATTGCCTCTTACAAGAGATCGTCTGGCGGCGATGGGTTTTGGTCCGGAGATTCTGACCATTAAAAAAATGAATTTTTCGGGCATCGATCAGATTGCTGCTGAAGCAGGACCTTTAAATTTTGTGCTTGCAGATCTTGGCGTTTCCTCCATGCAAATTGATAATCCCGAAAGAGGTTTTTCATTTAAGGTGGAAGGGCCTCTCGACCTGAGACTGAATCCGAAAAGCGGAAAATCTGCCGCTGAGTTTTTAAAAGCAGTTTCCGAATCTTATCTGGAAGAGATACTGACAATTAATTCAGATGAACCTTATTCGGAACAAATCGCGGAGGCCATTGTATCGGCGCGTAATAAAGGCAAGGTGATCAATACAACTACTCAGCTACAACAAATTATTCAGGATGCGCTCAGCTTTATTTCTACGAACACCCGCAAGGAAGAAGTTAAGAAATCATGCCAGCGTTGTTTCCAGGCTTTGAGAATTGAAGTTAACAATGAGTTTGGGGTGCTGGAAAAATTTCTGGAAAAACTTCCGGATGCTCTTGCGCCGGGCGGACGCGTTGCCATCCTTTCTTTTCATTCCGGCGAAGACCGGAGGGTAAAAAAATCATTTCAGAGTTTGTTCCGCGAAGGCATTTACAGTGATGTTGCTCCGGATCCTGTGAGGGCATCAGCAGAAGAATGTTTTACCAATCCGCGCGCCCGCTCAGCCAAACTGCGCTGGGCGATAAAAAAGTGATTTGGCGCATCAACGATCGTTGTGATGGTCACATTGGAAGTGTTGCGCCTCTGCTTTCTAAGTTTTAATTTTACTCAAAAGCGTGCGTAAAACACAATGCCATATCTACTTATCTATTTTTTAACCGGAGGCGCGTTTGTTCTTGCCGGACTGGCGCAAAAGTTTTTTCCGCCCAAAAGTATTAATGGTCTTTATGGTTACCGTACTTCGCTGTCTATGTCAGATCAGCGGTATTGGGACTTCGCTCAGGCGTACTCAGGCAAACTTATGGTGAAAGCCGGACTGCTAAAAATTTTTACAGGACTTTTACTTAGCTTTGAAAATGTAGCTGTTATTCCGTCGTTGATCGTTTTTTTGACACTTTTGCTGTCAACAGTCGTGCTTATGTTTGTTATGACCCAAAGGGCAATCAAAAAAAGATTTGATTTGCGGTAGTAATTTCTTTATGGCCCTGCTTTTCCTGTTCTGCACGGAAACGGTTTAGAACTGGATTTAATAAGGGAAAGATGGTGTAGTCTGGCTGGGAGATCGCATAAAAAACATTCAAAAAAGAGATGGGGTTTAAAAAGGTCCTTTTGCAGACAGAAATCCGTGTTATGCAGAACTTAATTTTTTAAGACAACTTTTACTCTGATTTTTGGATCGGATCAATTAATTCTACAATGAAAAAATCATTTCTGCTCATCTCTCATCTGATATTCTGGGTCTTCAATGCCTTGTCTGTGCCTTATATTTTTATGTGGGGCATTCTCTTGATCACTTTCTTCACGCAACACCCCGAACCGACCGGGCGATACCACAGTCGTCACTATGAGCCTGATTTTCTGGCAGTGATGATTTTTATCACGCTTGGCGCCTGTATTTTTTATGCGTCATATTTTTCACTGCGGTTTTTTATTAAGCAACCACTTCGTTTTATCTGGATCGTTTTTTTCTACATCGTCTGCTCCTTGGTCATCTCCCTGCCGGCTGATCTTTTCTCACAGCAGGCGGCAACTATGCTTGGTCCTGTATTATATTTTAATGTTTTTGGTTTTTTATTCAGTGCCTGTGTTGAATGGCTGAACGACAGGAGGATTAAAGTCGAATTTGAAAAGGACAGACAGTTGAGTCAACTTGAGTTACTCAAGACCAAGATCGACCCGCATTTTTTGTTCAATAATCTTAACAACATTGATATTTTTATACAGGAGGATCCAGAGCGCGCTTCAGAGTATCTTAGAAAGCTTTCTGATATTCTGAGATTTATGTTGTATGAAGCCGGCATTGAGAAAATACCCTTGACTTTGGAAATAGAGTACATCAATAAATACATCGATTTGCAGAAGATCAGGACTTCCAATCCCAGTTTTGTAACATTTGAAATTAGTGGGGATGCCACCAATAAACGTATAGCTCCTATGATCTTCATTCATTTTATTGAAAATGCATTTAAGTATGCGGCCAATAAGAAAATTGAAAATGCCATAACAATCAGCCTGGATATCTCTGATAAAAACAATTTATCTTTTATCTGTAAAAACCACATTGCAGCATCAAAGGGCCCGTTAAATGGCGGATTAGGCGTGGGCCTGTTAAGACAAAAGCTTGACCTGCTTTACAGAAAAGCATATTCGCTCAATACAAAAGAAGAAAACAATTGGTACATTGTAACCTTGCACATTCAGTTAGATGAAGATTAATTGTATAATCGTAGAAGACGAACCGCTTGCTTTAAAAAGAACAAAGGAGTATGTTTCGAGAATACCCTATCTTCATCTTTTGCAATCGTTTGACAATGGTTTTGAGGCCATCGGCTTTCTGAAGCACCAAAATGTAGACCTGCTTTTTCTTGACATTAAGATGGATGAATTAAGCGGTATTCAATTGTTGGAATCCATTGAAAAGAGACCCTATGTGATTTTTACCACTGCATATAATGAATTCGCGTTAAAGGGTTATGAGCTGAACGTAAGTGATTATTTATTAAAACCATTCAGCATTGAAAGATTTATACAGGCAGTTGAACGGGTCTGGTCCCAGATTAATAAGCCGGTGCAGGACGAGAGAGAGTTTTTCTTTGTAAAAGCTGACTATAAAATAGAACGAATATTTTACCGTGAAATACTTTTTATTGAAGGCCTGAGAGATTACAGGTGTATTCAAATGACCGATAGAAAAGTGCTTACAGCCCAGACATTTTATGACCTGGAATCAGAACTGCCGCCGGTAAAATTCTGCCGCGTGCACAAATCGTACATTGTTGCTTTGGACAAGATTGAACTGATTGAAAGGAACCGGATAAAGATGAACAATACTTATATTCCAATCAGCGAAACTTATAAAGACAACTTTTACAAACGGATAGGGTTTGGATCAGATGGAAAAACAAAGACTTTTAGTTGATTCCCATTCCACACTATTTCCCACACAAGATTTACTGACCAACGGCCGGCTTTTTCTTTTTCTTTGATTTTTTACCCTTCGATTCTTTAATTTCTGCGGCTTTTATGGCCGATGAATCAACAGGTGCCACTGTTGGTGTAGGAGGGGGTGGGGGCAATTTGGCCATCCTTTGTCTTTTTTCTTCCTGGATCAGACGGTCGGTTTCAAGCGCCTGTTTTTGAGTGGGAGTAAGGTAGCCCACGATGGTTTCATGAAAAGTGTTAAGCGAAGTTCTTAATCCACGGTACACGGGCTCTTTCA
>CAZFCR010000045.1:0-13271 GCA_964517305.1 uncultured Akkermansia sp. | reverse complement strand
TTTTGTGCCGGATTTATGAGCGCGCAGGGAAAAAAAACAGTAAAAAAGAACAACATTAAAGCGGTTACAATCGTTGAATCGGTAAATGGAAAATCGGTGAATACCGGAAGAACGGTTTTCGACAAAAACGGTGAAGTGCTTGAAGAGATTACCTACTACAAAGACGGTAAATTTAAAAAGCTCCACAAGTATAAATACAATAAAGAAGGTGACGAGATTGAAGAAGAAGAATATGACGAAAGCAACAAACTCACCGAAAGCAAAAAGGTAAAGTACAATTCTCTCGGAGAAAAAAGTGAAGAGATCTTTTTTGATGGCACAGGTAAACACCTCCGTACCAATATTTTTACATACGACGGCAGAAGCTTAAAAACAGAAGTAAAAACAATTGATGCATCGGGGAAACTCCTCGCGGTAAAAAAATACAGCTACGAATTCAGATAACGATTAAAAGATACAATGGAACAGCAAACCCAGATACTACAGACCTTTCAGCCCATTGATCTAAAAGAGATGGACAGCGTAAAGCTGATGAACCGCACGGATACTAAATTCATTTTTAACATCAGTCATTACCAGAATGTAATGAACGAGATCAAGGACCATTATCGGGTGCTTGAGATCGACGGCAAACGCATCAGTCGTTATGAAACACTTTATTACGACACCAGCAAGTACGATCTTTATAAAAAACACCACCAGGGAAAACTGAACAGGTACAAGATCCGTCACCGCACTTACGTTGAGTCCAACATCGGATTTCTTGAAGTAAAATTTAAGAACAACAAAGGCAGGACCATTAAAACGCGCATCTCTCAGAAAGATGTACCCGTGGCCGGCTGGCAGGACGAAAGTGAAACTTTCCTGAACAAGATGCTGCCTTTTCAGCCACAATCTCTTGTGCCCGTGATCTGGATCAATTACAGCAGGCTTACCCTCGTAAACAAATCCAGCGCAGAAAGGCTGACGATTGATCTGGGCCTTGAATTCAAATGGCAGGACCATTCTCAGAAGCTCGACAGGCTCGTGATTGCAGAGGTAAAGCAGGAAAAAAGAAAAGCTTCGCCTTTTATGACCGTAATGAAAAAATACCACATCCGTGAAGGATCTATCAGCAAGTATTGTATGGGCATTGCCTTTACATTTAATGACGTGAAAAAAAACAATTTTAAAAACAAACTATTAACCATAAAACTTAAAAATTCATGATGACCATTTTACAGGTACTAACCGAAACAGATGTTGCCGAAGTAGATAATTTTTCAAAAATGGCCTCCAAGATTGGAATCAGGCTGGCCATCGATCTCATCACCATCTTTGTACTTATTCGTGGGATCTATTTTCCATTATACAGGCAGCGGGAGTTCTTCTTTATGTTCGCCATTTTTAATATTATCATTTTCTTCATCTCCTTCCTCCTCAACAAGGTAGATCTTTCGATGGGCGCTGCCTTCGGTCTCTTTGCCGTGTTCAGTATGCTCCGGTACCGAACCGAAAGCATCTCGATCAAGGACATGACCTACCTTTTCCTCTGTATCGCCATAGGATTGGTAACCGCAGTAACCAAAATTAAAAACACACCCGATTCACAGGAGTACATTTTCATTGCCGTGTTGATGGCCGCCATCCTGGTAATCACCTGGTTACTCGAAAGCAATATTTTTGGCCACAAAGAATCTTCACGCCTTATTGTATACGAAAACATTGAACTCATCCAGGCTCCCCGCAAAGAGGAACTGATGGCCGACATCCGCAACCGCACCGGCATCAATGTTCACAGGGTCGCCATTCAACGCATCAATTTCTTAAAAGACTCAGCAGTAATTAAAATTTATTTCTACGAATAATGAAAAATCTAGCCCTTTTGTCCCTCCTTTGTTTTTCGCAGCTCGTATCCGCGCAAAAATACTATGACGATGCGCAGGTGCGCGGCCACTTTAACATTGAGACAAAGCTCAACAAAAGGTTTACCGTTCACCTCGATCAGCAGTACCGCATCACCAACAACGTGAGCGATTTCAGCCGGGGATCGGCCGACATCGGGATTACTTTCAAAATCAACAAACACATCAAACTGCTTGCCGACTACGTATATATTCAGAAGCAAAAAAATTCCGGCATCTGGAACCAACGTAACTGGTATTACGGTGCAGTGGTGTTGAAAAAAGACATCGGTTACTGGCGCATTGTTGGTCGCGCCATGCTGCAGGCCCGCAACGGTGATGTAAACAGCGACAAAGCCAATCTGACCAGGCTCTACAACCGTAATAAAGTGTCGGTGAGGTACGAGATCAACAAACGTTTAACCGGTTTTGTGGCAGAAGAAATTTACATTCCGCTCAACAGTCCTCAGGCAAAAGGAATTGATCGTTCACGCACCTTTGCAGGTATCCTTATCAACACCTTTAAAAATCAACAGCTCGAATTTTATTTTATGTACCAGGTGTGGACACAAAAAAACAACTGGTGGGACCAAAGCGACAGATATCCTGATCCTTTGCTGAGAAGAGATTTTATCTACGGTATTGGATACGGCATAGAGTTCTAACAAATAAAATAATTCCGTTACTTATGCAGAAACAACATCATAAAGCCAACGGAAACCTACTGCACAACAGCGTTCTTCAACCAACGCTGTTGTGCTTTTTTATTCTGCTCTCTTCTGTTCTGTTCTCACAGAATAAAACCAGGGTTCAGCTCGACAGCACAACAACTTCCGAGTCCAACATCCAAATTGATTTCACAAGCAGCGACACAATCCGTGACCTGCTCGTTTTAGTTTACGACGCCGCCGGTGATTTGATCTACCTCGACCACCAACACAACTTTTCAGGAATCTACGCTGCGCGTGTACCAGTTAAACAAAACCATAAAAACGAATTCAGGGTAACCGTCAGGCGCGATGATACAAACGAACAACAACTGATCAGCCCCGGCCCATGAAAAAGATCTCCGCCATCGCAGTTGTGTTGCAACTGATCCTCGCCCTTCAACCCGCAGAAACAAATGCGCAGTTCATCAAATCCATTGTTTACGATTTCGACGGCTTTGATGCAGGCGCTCAGAACCTGCCCGAAGGAGATTACAGTTACGGCGACCTGGTTTACACCTGCACCACGCAGCCCCTCGCTGCAAGCAATGTGCTTGGCGACCGCGCTTTAAAACTCAACCTGAACTGGAGCGCAGGATATGGCGCATTTGGCAGGGGCATCTCGCGGTTCATTGAACTCAGTCAGTCACAGGACCGCATTAATTTTTATTTCTACAATCCAGTCGCCAACAACCAGCCGGCAGAACTGGTGTTAAGCATCGCCGACGACGACAACCAGAACCATACTTACGAATCGGCCTCCGACGACAACTGGAAAACAAATCTGAATATTTCAGGAAGCAACGCCTGGCAACTCATCTCTGTTCCCCTTTCAGATTTCACTGATTCCAACGCCGGTGGCAATGGTGTATTTGACATTGCATTTACACAAAACAAAGGCATGCTGCTGTTGCTCGAATTCAGGTTTAACAAACCGGCCGGCAATCCCATCAATCCGATATTCTTTTTAGACATGATCGTTTTTACAGAAGGCGCTATGCCCGTAGGAAACAATCCCCTGCAGCTGCCTCCGAAACTCCCCGGCGATCACTGTCTGCTGGGCGCTCATCAGCAGGAAAATCCAGGAGAATTTTACCTGATCCCGCAAAAATTTGAAAGCCTGTTCACGCCTTCCGCCGACAAAAAAATAAAATACATCAACACCTACATGCGCTGGGCCACCAATGGCTCAACCACGCCACATGCGCTGCCTGGCAACGGATATCAGACTCTTCTCAATGCCGGCTACACGCCCATCATCACGTGGGAGCCCAGCTTCAGCGGATTCTCAGCGCTTGATCCCGTTCAGCCACGTCTCACCAACATCATCAATGGCGATTACAACACCTACATAGATGCCTTTGCCGACAAGATCAAAACCTATTCCGACACCATCATCATCCGGCTCATGCACGAATTCGATGGTGACTGGTACTCCTGGTGCATCTCGCAAAACAACAATGATCCGGCTTTATTCGTTGCCGCATTCAGGCAAATAGTGGACAGGTTCAAAGCAAAAAACGTAAACAACGTGCAGTGGATGTGGTGTCCCAATTCAGACTACACACCCTACCGTTACTGGAACTGGATAGTGAGCGCGTACCCGGGAGATAACTATGTTGACATGGTGGCGACCGATGTGTACAACGCCCATTATCCGGCCAATCTCCCCTGGTGGCGCTCATTCCGGTGGCTCACCAGCGAAACTTATTATTACGCGCAGAAATATTTTCCTTCCAAACCCTTCTTTATCTGCGAACTGGCCAGCCGCGAAAGAATGGCGGGAGAAAGTTCAGCATCACAAACAAAATCACAATGGATCAAAAACATGGATCTCGACCTGCAGAGTTATTTCCGGAAAACAAGAGCCATCATTTTTTTCAGTGAAAACAAATCGCAGGACTGGCGCGTGAACTCTTCGTCCGCGGCGCTCCAGTCATTAAACGACAACATCTGGATGGACGATTATTATTTTGTGCAGAACGGACCCCTCAACGTGACCAGATCTGAAACCGATAAAAACAACATCTACCCGAATCCTGCACAGGACAAAATAAAAATCTCAACAGCTCAAGCGACCGGATCGTACGTGTTGCGGATCTGCAACATCAACGGACAGGAACTTGATCAACGCATTCTTCTACCGGGAGAAAGTGAAATTAAACTCGACGCGTACTTAGCCGGCGTTTATTTATTTCATTTGCACCCTCTCGATCATCACCAACCTTCAGAGGTGCTGAAAGTAATTATTCAGAAATAACAGTCGATACTTTTACTGAAAAAAATCAGAGCGCCGGCCGGGCTTTCGCTACTCGCTCTTTTGCCTGTTAAAACGCCCGGAAACAAAAGGAGCTCAGACATGCCGCTCAATCCCTGGCGCTCAGCCTAATTTTAAATTCCGAGCACCCTTAAAATTTTTAAATGTGTCAATATGATACCAGATTAAAATCTGTTGTTGACGTTATCGGCGCCAGATGCCAAATGTTTTTTCAAACTCCTGTTTTCCCGATCTGAAAAAACCATCGTTGATGATGTATTGACGGAAGGCATTTTTAGACGCATCCGAAGAATTGACTTTAAAGGTCTCTTTTTCATTGAACCAGGCCAGTAAACGGATCTTCGACATGTCGGTCTTCATGGCCTGAGCCGCGTCCCTGATCCAGGCGGCCTTTGATTGCCCGCTTTCCCCGCCCCTGCGTTCGCGGCTCGCGCTTTCACAAATCAGCAAAGGTTTGTTGGGTTTTAACTGCGTTAATACAAAATAATTCTCAATCGCTTCTTTTCTGAACGAGCGCCACAAACCAACCCCTTTGCCGGATCCGGCTCCGTTATAAATGTCCAGTCCCACAAAATCAACGTACTCATCGCCGGGATAAGCATCCATGATGTAATTCCAGCTTTCCTGCGGCACCGACATGCTGTTGGGACACCAGATGAACTTTACATTCTTGACATTATTTTCCCTGAAAATATTGTGAATGTACCTGAACGCCCTGCCCACCAGTTCCGGATTGTTGTCGTTCTTTACGGTACACCACGGATACCAATCGCCATTAAATTCATGCAGAATGCGCAGCAATACCGTGCCTTTCACCTCTTTGATCTGGTGCGCCCAGTAACCAAAAAAAGAATCAAAATGTCCTTCAAAAATACTGTATAGATTCGGCTGTCGGGTGTGCGCGCCGGTGTTCACAAAGTGGTCTTCAAGTGTGATCATGGGAATGTAGCCCGCTGCAATTACCTTGTTAATGCGCTCTACCGAAGGATAATGGTATTGCGCGCCGTCACCTTCCACTGAAAACGACTGAAAAAAATGAACGATCCCGAGTTTTTTTCCTCCGCCCGTATTGTCTTCAAAACTTCTGGCAATATCAACAAAATTAGCGGTGTTGCCCTCGCTCGACCAGGCACCGAGGCTGCAAAAATCCCCCGCGGCAGGCGGTGGCGCGGCAAACAGACTCCCACCGGTTGGCAGTTTTCCTTTTGAAAAAGAAATAAAATCAAAATACCAGGTCTGTTTGTTTTTCATTTTTTCAGCATCAACAAGACTGAACAACACCACAAACAAACGGCCGCCGTACTGTCCGATATTAAAGTCACCGTCGCCACCCGCATTGCCATCTTTAAAACTGCTCAATGGCAGCGAAACCAGTTGCCAGCCAACAGCCTCCGGAACCTTAAACGTATATTGCCAGTTTTCGTCGCGTTTTGGATCATATTTGTTGTCAATATGATCATCTTCCTGAATTTCAATTTTAAAAGTCACCGGCCCGTTCTGCGGTTCACTCCACATATAAAAATTAAGAAAATCGGTTTTCTGATCCAGGGCCACGTTTAAACTTATTCCTTTGCCCCAGCCTCCGAAATCAGCTTTGCCGTTCTTCTCGATCTTTAAAGCCAGTTTGCCCGAATAGTCTTCAGAGGTGCAGCGCGTATCGTTCACTTCCGCCTTTAAATTTCCGAAAGTAAAAAAACCATTGTCGCGAAGTTCTGAATTGTCTTTTCCGAATCCCTCAAAATCTTCCGCAAGAAATTTGAGTTGTGCCCTTGTTGTGAGTACAAAAATAAAAATGAGCGCAGAGCTTATGAGCAGCCGCGGATTTACCATACCCAGTTAGCAATCAGCCTGAAATTTCCGTCGAGAAATCCGTAGTTAGGAAATAGATTCTTTTTACCCGGCCAGCGGTTAACTGCCCAGTTTCCGTAAGTGAGCGACAAACGAAACGAACGCCAGTCGAAATACCCGAACCCATAGGAATAATCAGGATCCCATGGCAATTGCCGGTAACCCACGTCATTAAAATAATAATATACGGCACCTTCTACATAAATATTCCAGAAAAGGGTCAAACGGGCACTGGCACCGGCCGTTGGTTTACCTTCATAATGCACCACTTCTTTTTCATCGCGGTACCTGAAAGCCCAGCGGACAAATGGTGTAAAACGGAAATTGGTCGTACTGTCGATCCGGATGTATTTAAAAACGTTTTGCGGAAGACCATATCCGTATGAAAGAAAGAAATATCCCTCGGAAGCCTTCTGAAGAAAAGTTTTGAAATCGTCGTTGTATTTATTATTCTGGTAATTTTCGTAACCGAAATTTAGCTTATAGGGTCTCCAGTTGTAACGGCCAATCGAATAAGTGTAATCTGAGATCCAGCGGGCAGCCGCCTTTTTATTAAAATCATAAAAAAAGTTGGTGTTGATGCTGATTTCTTCATAAAACCGGTAACGCAGAAAAAGACTGAGCGCGCTCCTGTGTTCTGCCTGCAACTTTGGATAATCGCTCATGATCACGCGCTGGTAATTGTAAGTCACGTTTCCACTGATGCGGTTACGGCCAAGGAGAAATTTATCCACATAAAAAACATCCCGGAAATCTTTCATATCCCAGAAATTTTTCACGCGGGCTTTACGCATGTAATAACGGTCCTTGGGCGCTTCATCCTGAATGATCTGCGCGCTGAGCGTACCTACGCAAAATAAAATTATAAAAGGAACAAGGTATTTCAGCTTTGGGGCTGCTTTTGTCATAATCTAGAAATTAATTTTTTGTGGCTTTGGTATTGTTACAATGTTCTGCTATATAATTATATGCCAGATCACTTCCCATGCGCATGGCACGGTTCATGTCGTCGCATCCCCCCCATTTATCGCCCATTTCGCACTTGGCAAGTCCTCGCGCGTACCAGGCTTTTTCAAAATCGGGCTTAAACTCCAGCGCCAGTGTGTAATCTGCAATTTCGCCCCTCGGATCTTTTAAACTCTTTTTAGCCTGACCCCTTTCGTAATAAGCAATGGCGTACCCGGGATTTTGTTTCACGGCTTCGGTAAAATCCTCGATCGCAGATTCATAATCTTTTAACTCACACTTTAGTTTGCCGCGGTTCACATAAGCCACATAATTTTTAGGTTGCAGGGCAATGGCTTCTGAATAATCATTAAAAGCGCCTTTAAAATCATTGAGTTTACATTTTACATTTCCGCGGCGGTCATAACTTTCGGCATCGGGCCGCAGCTGTATGGCTTTACTAAAATCTTCGAGGGAAGCACGGTATTCTTTCAGATCGTAATTCACGAGTCCCCTGTTAAAATAAGCATCCGGATTATCTTTGTTCAGCTCTATCGATTTTTCAAAATCCGCAAGCGCATCCTTGTGGTACCCGAGCATCGAATTGGCTATTCCCCTGCTGTTATAAGCCTTTGCGTCATCGGGTCTCAGGTAGATGACCTGGTTAATGTCTTCCAGTTCTCCCATATAATCACCCTGCATGCCCCTGAGGATACTGCGGTTATAATACGCATCGGCGTATTGTGGGTTCAGACGGATGGCCTGGTTAAAATTGGCGAGGGCCGATTGCATCTGCTCCAGCGCGGCAAGGGCAATGCCTCGGTTAAAATACGCTTCATAGGATTCTTCCCAGCTCAGATTTTTTATTTTGATGGCCCTGTTATAATCGTCGATGGCGCTTTTGTAGTCCATCAACTTTGTTTTGGCGTGGCCGCGGTTCAGGTAGGCCAGCACCATCGACGAATCGTTTCTGATGGCTTTTGTAAACCAGCGGATGGCTTCAACAAAGTCGCCGGCATTTACCTTCTGCATGCCTTTGTTGTAAAACGCCTGTGCCGAATCTTTATTCAGGAACCCAAGTCCGTAATTGTGAGTACGCGTCAGCGCCCAACCGTTCTGCAACAGAAATGCAAAAACAAAACTGAAAAAAATATGACGGATGGACCGCATGTTATTGGTAGTAATAAACACCCGCTGAGATAAGAAGAGCAAGAAGAATGGCATAGTACATCCTTTTTCCCAGCCAGGGTTTCATGAATGAACTTCGTTGGGTTGCGGGCGGCAGACCGTTCTTAAAATAATGTTCGAGGCGTTCAACCACCTGGTCCACTTCAGTTCCGTCTTTCACAATACAATCTCCCGCGCCCGCATTCAGAAATTCCGCGGGCAGCCTGCCATCCTGTTTGCTGATCATGCTTAGTACATAGGCATGCGGATGTTGTTCTTTAATTTCCTGAAGGGTTTCAAAACCGTTCATGCCCGGAAGTGAATAATCGAGCACTATAACTTCCGGATTAAGGTGAAGACTTTTTAATGCAGATTCACCGCTGGAATGGTCAATAAACCGGTACTGAATGCTCTTGCTGAATACGTAGTCGAGCATCCTTACAAAGATCTTATCGTTCTCAACTACAAAAATATGTGTAGGTACTTTAGTTTCCATAACTGCTTTCTTCAAATTTAAAGCGGCGCCACGCGCATTGCTGTGATATTCGTTCACACAGGAATTTGAATAGCCAAAACCATGTTAACACGGGCCACCAGAGACCATCAAAAAAAAAGGCCACCTTTTGGGTAGCCTCTTATTTTAGGACGGTAAAAACACTTTGAGTTTGTCGCGGTCCGGTAAAACCGTTTCTTCCTGTGTTTGCTGAACCTCTCTGTTCTTTTCGATCGAAAGGTCAAACTCTTTATTTTCCCAAGTACCTGCATCGTGCCAGTAAAAGGTGAATTTAATGTTCTTTTCAAAGTCAAGCTGGTTGGTTTTCAGGTCTGCAAAAAACACCCCGAGTCCTGAATCCAGCGTCTCAATCTCGTTGCTGGTTTCCCAGTTGTCGGCGCTCCATTTTACAGTGGCGCAGGCCAGTGTGTGAATGCGCAATACCGATCCTTTAGGAATGTATTTGTATTTGCTGCTGAAGTTCCAGATAAAGGTATTGGAAGTTTTCTTTTCAATCTGGTAACGCTGTTCAACTTGCGCAGGCATGTCAAACACTTTTTTTGCTTTAATAGAACGTGATAATTTAATGTATTCAGAGTGCGCCCAGGCAAGCGGCATAGCGGCGCCTGTTGGTTTACCGTAATACAATCCGAGTTCAGGCACATCATCAGAATCCCAAACCTGTTCAGGGAACAGGCCGGTTTCGTTGGCGTAGTTCTCCATGGTTTTAAGAAGTTTCTCAGCATAGCTGAAATTTCCTGCTGCCACTTCATAGTGTCCGCGTTCGCCTGTTAACAAAGGCCACGGTCTGCCAATGCCTGTGAACTGAAATGGTTTTCCATCCACCTGCTCGCCGTAACCATCGCGGTTGTATCGGTACCAAACCGGACCATAAGAAGGGTGATCCATTTTTAATGTGGCATCAATCACTTTAATGGTATTCAGAATTCTCGGGTCATCAGCGGCGCGTAAACCAAATCGTACCAGTGCCAGCGCATCAGGACTCACCATTTCGCTCGCCGGGCAGATGTTCTCTCCGCGCGGACGGTTGCTGATCTGAACCAGGCCGTTGCCGTGCATGTCATCAAAAGATTCCTGTCCGTTGATCCTTACATAATATCCGTCAACACCAACAAAACGGGCAAGATCAGAGCCTTCGCAATAGGTCCAGCGTTCAATGCTGCTGTTCCATGAGTCGGCAGTTTCGCGGAGAAACTCAGCCACCTGTGGTTCGTTGTTGTGTTCTGCATAATCTGCCGCAATCAGGAGCGCCGAAATTTCCACGGCCAGTGTAAAGGTTGAATAACCTGCATTCTCTTCCCATCTGTCCTGATTGGTGATAGGTCCGTTGGTGACAAGGTAACTCGCTGCCTTGCGCATCATTGGCCAGAAATGTTTAAGATCGTTTTCACTGAGGCCGCTTTCACGGTTCACCAGATCCACCAGCATAATTGGCAACGCGGTCTGATCCATCTGGATACCATTCCAGTAAGGTTCACCGTCGAGCCACATGTTCTGGCACCAGTGTCCATCACCTTCCTGGGTTACCATCAGGTAATTAAGCACTCGGCGCGCATCTTCAAAAGCACGGGCTGCGAGTAAACCTCCGGCTGTCTGAACCATGTCTCTTGGCCAAACCAGGTGGTATCCGCCCAGATCGGCGTCACCTTTACTGAATCCCCATGGAATAGAAAGGCTGGCAATGATACCGCCGGGATGACGTTTCGATTCATGCACACGCAGCATGGTGGCACTGATGTTAAAATATTTTGGTGTGAGGTTCTTTTTGCCTCCGTCGAATGTGTAAAGTTTTTTCTGCCATTTCTGCCATTCAGCAATAAACTGGGCTTTGCATGAATCAAAATTTTCGAACATGCTGGCGCGGGCACGCTGACCTGCCTCTTCAGGATTGCGGCCAAATCCGAGCGCAACCACAAAAGTATTGTTCACAGCTTCTTCAAGATCCACTTCAGCTGTCAGCGCCACATTTCCGTTTTCAGCGCGTTCAAACTCCCAGGTCATCTGTTTGTTTTTCGAAAGATCCTGCCATCCGTCTGACGAACCAACGAATCCGGCTGACATTTTTTTCCATGGCACTGAACAGGCAAAAGCCAGCGACTGGTCGCCACGACGGGCAAACAACATCGGCACACCTTTGTAATCGCCCACCCAGGCGGTATTTCCGGCACCGGAGTTACCTAAATGCGGTGCAAGTAAAACAAAAAGTTTAAAATCTTTGCGTTTGCGGTTGGTTGGAAAAAACTGGATGCGCTGCAACAGTGTGTCGCGTGAGGGATCGGAAATGATCTCTTTCTCGAGCCTGTAATAATGGTAGTTACACGAATTGGTGATGTGATAACCCGGCACATTTTTAGCAATGTGTTTGATGTGATGCTGGGTATCGCGTTTTTCTTCAGAAAAGAATTCTTTTCCGTCGGTTACGATCAGGCTCAGATCGCGGGTACATGCCTGATCTACCTGCGGATAATAGATCTCATTTAAGATGCCGTGGCTGATTGAATACCACACTTTACTTCTCGCGTTATAAGATGTGCCCACGCCGCTTTTGGCGCTCGACGTCCATCTTGCCTCAATTCCTGGCCAACCAAAGGCAAATTTTTCTTTCCTGTACATAGATTTTGTATAAAATGATTATCGTTTATTTTATTTGTTTTTTTAGTTCCTAAACAATAAGCACACTAATTGTCCTTGCGTTTTTTCGGGGATTTTTTTGTGGCTGATTTTTTGTTGTCTTTCTTTTTTTCAGAAGCATCCGTTGATTCAGCTTCGGCTGTTCCGTCTTTTTTGTTTTTGTTATCTGTTGCCGCGGTCTGGGCTGTAGCAGCTCCCAGAGCGGGACCGGTAAGGTCATCAAAATAATAGGTATCTGAAGTAGACGAATTGGGATTAAACAACAGAACGATCTGATCGATCTCATTGGCTGCTGTTTCGCTGCCCTGCGGCACCTGCGAGAATTTAAATTCCAGCTCTTCCCATTCGTTGCTTACAGAAGTATAGGCCTGGTACTGGCTGTGTGTTCCCGCCGGATAATCGTTGTTCCCGCGTTTTGAACCCAGCAGCACTTCCACCAGAGTGCCCGGAGGCGCTGATGTGTAACACTTCATTTTAATACGCGGCGGAATGCCTTCGTAGGTGGCATAAGCCTCTACGCCGGTTAATTTCTGCGGCAGGTTCATTTTGATATTGGCGAATTTTTTCGCGCCATTGCGCACATACAGCGCGCACTTCTCTGAATTATTAGCCGCGCCGGGAGCTGGATTTTTGGCAACTGAGTCCAGTACACCGGTTCTTTCGCCGTAACGGATGGCTTTGTTTCCATCAAAATTATCGTACACTTGCTCCTGGCCTAAAATGGTACCAACCTGAAACAAACAAACTGAAAACAAAACGCCCATAGTAGTGATCCTGTTCCTCGTGGTTCCCTGGTTTTTTTCCGATTTCATATTTTTTTAGATAAAGTTTAATTTTTAGTGTAACACAAAACTAATTTGGTTTTGGGGTTTTACAGGAAGTATTCGGTGACGCCCCGGTTTAGATAGCCAAAACTGTGTTATTAACGATTGTTATTTTTGGGGGTTAAACAAAATCCCCGGCTTTTTACCGGGGATGCTCGTTTGGTTTACATTTCCTTTAAAACAGTGAGTTCCTGGCGCAGCTCCGCATAGGCATCCTCGCAGATCCGGGCCAGCCTCGACAACTTTTCCTTAATTTCTTCGGGTTTTTCCTTTTTTTCGGCCAGCTCCTGAATTTCTTTTGCCATCTCCCCGTATTTTTCTTCCATGCCCATGGTGGCAAACGAGGGAATAATAGAATGTGCCGCGGCACGGAGATCTGACCATTCTTTTTTCTCAAGGCTCTGTTTCATGGCTTTAAGCAATTGCGGTGTCTCCTCCAGGTACACATTGATCATTTCAGCGATCATGTCAGGA
>CAZFCR010000044.1:0-13439 GCA_964517305.1 uncultured Akkermansia sp. | reverse complement strand
ACAAATCTCAGAGATTTAGATAATCAAATCAAGATGTACTTGACCGGAGGGATACGTTACTGTATCTGTTGGTTGGTTAGGCGCTGTTGCCGTTTTTTTAATTTTGGCAATTACTGGCATAACCAGCAAAAATCACCAAGTCTCAAATGCAGTCTACATGGCAATGGAAGTAAGTGCTTGGTTTGTAATTTTACCTTTTTGTATTGCTTCACTGGTTACCGGCATTATACAGGCGTTAATCACAAAATGGGGCCTTATAAAACATTATTGGATTGTTGTGAAGCTTATCCTCACTATGGGATCAACAGTTTTACTCGTATTACATTTGCAACCGATTGCCGAACTGTCAAAAATTGCATCAGTTAGCGGTACACTAATAGCCGCCCCAAAACTTCAAATGCAAATGATCGCGGATTCTGGTGCGGCATTACTTGTTTTAATTGCCATTACGGCTATATCTATCTATAAGCCTTGGGGAAAAACAGGCTTTGTGTTTAAAGCTACCCCATCATCCTTAAGTACCTCAAACGAGATTAGGGCTGTTAATTCTTACCAGAAATACGTTTTATTTACCATTCTTATTCTAATTGCCGTTCTTATCATAAAACATCTTGCCGGGGGAGGCATGCACAATCTCTAGTGCAAATTCACATGTTGCTACAACCGTGTAGCTTTAATTTAGCGCCACCTTGCAGGGCACTTAGATTTTCCTTTTCGCTCTGATCTTCAAGCTTTTTATTCTTTTTTGTTTTGAACGTTTTTTTTGCGTTCAAAAATAGCTGCATTTTATTACTACGAATTATCATGTAGTTTATTACCTACTTCTTTAAATCTTCGTCGACGAAACATTTCCAGCGTTTCTCATCGCTTCGTTTCAAACTGTAAAACCTGTCGACAACTACGAGTAAGCACCCGGGAAACCGCTTGCTATTGCTACAATTTTACATCCGCAATCGGTTTAGAAACCAAAAATAAGATTGACGAACGAGGATTAAAAACCAACCACTAAAAAACTGAAAAATGGAGAACAATGTAGCTTCAAAAATCGACTTCACCGAGGTCGCCATCACTGCCGGAATTGTCCTGGTCGGTGGATTCATTGCCTGCTTAGGCGCTCTTTACGTGAAGGAAGCGCTCGACAAAGCAAAAGCAAAAAAGGCATCCGATAAAAAGGAGCCAGCGAAGGTTTAGAAACCAATTAGTCGCGAAAGAAAAACTAATCAAATCAATTCAATTCACAACAAAAAAAAGATTATGAGTACAAAACGCTATAACGAAGAGATCCGCAGATACGAAGCGGAAGCGGAAGATCGGTACGACGATTACGACGACGATCATTTCGATACTGGCCTGGAAGGATCTTCCTACGATGAAGACTCCTACGAAGATTCCTACGAAGACAGCTACGAGGATTCGTACCAGGAAGTAGAATACGTGGGCTACGATGACAGTTCCTACGACGAAGAAGGTTACGTTGACTACGCAGCCGCTTCTATCGGGAAAATTGACCCCAACGACCGTACCCTAACTATTACAATTAACAATACCAGTGGCGCAGATGCAGAGTGCATCATCTTTGGTGCAAACGAAAATGCCCCTCAACCTGCCGGTGTAACGGTAGTGGTTCAGGAAAGCTCACACAATGAAGTACGGGAGGAATCGAAATCCAACCCGTTCAAAATTCAGGGTATGAAAATGTCTGTGAGCGATCCGTTGCAATTTGATAATGTATGGGACATTGTAAGGCGCACTGCCGCCGGTTCAGAGACCCGCAGAAAATACCAACCGAGGAACGCGACCTCGCCGCAAAATACAGACCGCAATCTGATCGACGATGCCAGCTTTGAGTTGGATGTAACCGGCCAGGACAGTCTGAGGTTCATTGCGAAGCCAGGTGTAAAATCGACCATCACCTTCACGATCAAAGCTCGTGTGGATATGGGTAACGTGCTGCACGGACGTAACGTAGCGACCATCGCTACAGCTCCGCGCCCTACAGGTCTGCCACAGATCGACCTAATGCAGCAAAAACCGGCGCCCGTGTTTGGTGTAAGACCGAACAGGCCGGTTAAAAAAGTAGTCCGTAAAGTGATCAGAAAGCCTGTCACAGTGGCCAAGACCGTCGCACAACGGCCTGATGGCAAGCCCAAGCTGCAGAAGCGAATCCTCAAAAAGAGGCGATAGAGCTAAAAATCACCGAAACGGGCTAACATGAAAAGCCGAGGCCCCGTGCTTCGGTTTTTTTTTTAACTAATAATTTAATACAACCACAGCATGTGTAAGGGAGGACAAAACAGAATAGATTACATCGTTTACCACAAGCCGTTCGATGCGGCAAAACTTCTTGAAAAGCATGGCTACCAGGCTCCCAAAAAAGCAGAGGACCTTGCAACGGCAGTTAAGCAACTTGTAAAACGTAAAGGTGAACCAGCGATAAAAGAGCTCATCCAATTCCATCCGGAGAAAACCCTGATACTGGAAATGACAGGGCATAACAGTGAGGAAAGCAGCTATTGTGGCTGCAACAGTTCTTATACGGGTGAATTAAAAGACTACCTGGGCAAGCTGCCGAACATGAGCATCAATGAGCTCACTGAGCTTTATGAGGATGCAAAGAAGAAAGCCAAAGACACACCAACAGACAATATCCTGATGCTTCAGGTCGAGACCGTTTGGGACGAGCTGAAGCGCAGAAAAAAGCAGGCTGAGACCGAGATCATGAAAGAGAAGAACTCTTCGGAGCGCTTTTACCTCTACATGGGTCTTGCCTTTTTCGCGGGAATAGTCATAGCCAAAATTGCGTAATCATGTTTAGGATCATCCAGGACGAAAGCGAAATTTCTAAGCCAACCGAGCCACAGGTAAAACCTAAAGAGCTTGAACTAGACTTCAAACATCACCTTCTTTTGAACGTGATGGGCCTGGTAGTAGCCGAAGCACCTGAAAAAGTGCATCGCCTTCTTGAAGATCATTACAGTATTGAGCTGAGCAGGGACTGCCCTGAAGAGGATCTTGCAGACGCACTCATTTTAGCCATTGGTGAGTGCAATGTGGACTTCGACAGGGACCTTGCCAGCCTGATTCTGGACAGGACCTTGGACAGTTCTTATGATCAGTATGACTTCAGGCAACTCGCCGGGCAGGCTGCTACAATACTCAGCAGCGTTGGTAATAGCCAAAATGCTGATGGGCAAAGTTCACCAGGCGTTCTTGGAAACCTTACTTCAACCATCGGCCAGATCGGTGGTATTATCAGCCAGGCTACACAGTCCCAATCAGCAGGTGATCAAGCGAGACGAGGAATTATTGCTTACCGCAGACAACTGGCAGAGCAACGGGAATCGGAGGAGAAGAAAAAGAACAACATACTGCTCTTTCTGATCCTAACGGCTCTGGGTATAGGCGTAATCGGCCTGATATCCAACATGAAACGACAATCACAACCAATTATTAAAACGTCATGATGCAATTACAAAGAAGAAATTTCGGCCTCTCCGGCCAGGTTCTCTATAATCCTGACAGCGCTTACGATAACCTGCTGGGCATCGGCAAAAAAGGCAAGGAAAAAAAAGCAGCTAAGAAGGTAAAGAAAGATACCAAAAAGGCTCAGAAAGCCCGTAACAGGGAGCGCAGGCAGGAGAAGAAAGACACCCGTCAAGACCGGCGCGTACTCAACAACGAAAAGCGTCAGATCAAAAATGAGCTTCGCACCGCCAAGGTGGATGAAAAGAAAGTGAACACAGCAGCCACAGCGGCGGCGATGCAAAATCCTGGTTCGGGAGGCGGAGAGCCACCTAAGAAAAGCGACAACACAATGATGTATGTAGCTGCCGGGGTTGGGGTGGTACTCATTGCCGCGGGCGCATTTATGATGCTGAAGAAACCACAAGTACAATACGCTCCCGCAATGCAGCCAGGAAGCTGGCCAAGAGCTTAACAAACCATTAAAAAAAAAACAGTCTATGCTTATAACAGATTCATACCTCGGAAATCGCTTTAGCGGGCCACAGATCGCCGCAGACGCATATGATGATTTCCTGAAGAAAAAAGGAGGAGCAGCCCGGCCAGCCGGAGCTGCTCCTACCAAACGCCAACAGAAAAAAGCAGTCAAGGCTCAGAAGAAAGAGCTGAGGAAACAGGGACTTGCGCCAAAAAAGGGACCGTTCGGAAAAAGAAAGGCCGCTGCTACCGGGATAAATAGTCCGGCGGCGAAAAAAACCGGCTTGTTCGGGATCAAACAAAAACTGAACCCTGTGTTGGCGAAGTTGAAAAAACCGGCTCCAGCTCCGGCGGCGGATCCACCGGATGAAGCTCCGGAAGCAAATGCAGACATGAATGAAGCAGAAGCTCCGCTACCGGATAGCCAATCGGAAGCATTAGCGGAAGGTGCAAGTAACGATCTGGGTGAAATCTCGGATAAAACGCCTGCCGCTGAAACACCCGCTCCGTCAGACGCAGAAGCACCTTCAGAACCATTGCCTGAACCTGGCACGGAAGAAGAACAGTTTTATTCTTATGAACTGGAAGAATGGCCGAGAGGCCGTAGACGCAGAACAGCAGCCTTCGACAGCTTCGATGAACCGAAAGATGCAGAGAAAAAGCCTGCGGAGAAGAAAAAATCCGGGATTAGCATTGGAGCGGTGTTCGGCCTCTTGGGTGCTGTTGCGGCGGGCGCAATTGCCATGTACGTGGTGATGAGCGCCGGTGAAAAAACCGGCGAACCGGAACTGAAGTTAACCAGGACGTATTAACCAAATCCAATAAGACAACATGGATATACTCGCAGATCCTCGCGAAAGCGACGTGGACACAGACGGTTCGGTTCCGCAGGGAGCCTTATTCATCTCAATCAAGAATGTTGGAAACGCCTCTGCAACGGTCAACGGCGTTCCGCTTCCGGCAGGCGAAGCCAAAAGCTACTCTTTTGTAGGCAAAGGCTACAAGGCAATTCCCTATACGGTGAACAGCAGCACTCTTAGAATCCTATACATCCTTTAAAACGCATTCACATGATAAACGCAGAACACGCGCAAAAAATAATGAGCCTTTATGAAAGCGATTACGACGACTTTCTTAAAGGACTTAAGAAAAAGGCCAAAGACAAAAAGGCGGACGCTGCTAAGGCTGATAAAACGGCGAAAGAAGCTGAGCAACACAAGGGAGCACATTTAAAAGAAAAGGCTAAAACATTGATTGACAAAGCAGGCGGCATCCAGGGCATTGCAACCACAGTGGGCAATGTTGCTAAATACTTTAAGCCTAATACCGCTCCTTCGGATTACGCAGTCAATTTCGGAGAAACCAAGGAAGACGAAAAACCAAAATCGAAGGTTCCAACGGTGGTTTGGTATGCCGGTGGGGCGGTGGTCCTGCTCGCAGGAATTTTCGCTTTTACCCAGTTGAACAAATCCAAATCTCCTCAGTTCGCGCCTGCCTATGTCCCACCAGCATATTGATTGACATGAACATTTCTCTACCAACAGAAAATAAACGTTTCCAGATCAGGGTTGGCATCCGTGCTTTTGAACCAATGGCTTTGGGTGTCACCTGCTCGGATATTATTCGTCCTAACTCCGATTACATACGGCGCAAAGTGCCTTTTAAAGAGCAATCCTTCCTAGGCCAACGCAGTGTATATCGCGAGTTCACCCTTCCGTTTCCAGTGTCGCCGGAAAAAATGAACGTGAAGTTTTATGACAAGCTCACCGGGGGCAATGACAATTTTTCCCTTGAAAAGTTTAAGATCGAGAAAATGTCAAACGCTGAAGTTTGGGCAGAGCCGGACATTCATCGTTTTATCGACTTTAACTTAGACTTCTCCCAAAAAGCTGGCTACATCTCTACCGGAATTTACGACAGTCACGACGGGGATTTTTTAATTCAATACCTGCCGACTATTACGAATGAATTTGGAACACCCCTGGTAACACCAGCGCGTACCAACAGGCGTACAGGAAGAATCCAGGTATCACAGAGCGCATTTAAGATGTACACCGTTCCAGTGCGGATCGTCGTACTCTTTCATGAACGCTTCCATTTCCAAATTCCAACAAGGCGGGAGAAACCCGCTGACCTGAATGCGCTACGAGTGTACCTCGATCTTGGTTTTCCGCGTACCGAAGGCGTTTATGCCAGCACAAAAATTTTCCTGAACCATCCGGAGACAGTTGGCAAAGCGCATCTGGACCGTGTGGAGGATAATGTGTCATTCATTGATAAATACTCTTACCAAAAAGAAGCAAGGAGATCCACCGCTGCATGAAGCATCACAAAGGCATATTGATAAGCAAGTTCAGGGAGATGTTCTCAAAAAAAGAGGACAAACCCGGAACTTCTATTGCGAAAACTTATGGTGAGGACCAGAGCAATTTTGTAGAAACGGTAATGAAGAATTAAAACGCCAGGGTCTTCCCGTCGAGAACGACATAACCCAAGATCAGAAAGATCTGAAACGCTTCGGAACCTCTATGGGGGTGATTGATGTGGCTGATGAACGGCCTCGCAATTACTATCGACCTAAAAATCTTGCGGAGCTGAAAAAGCAACAAGCAGACGATCTAAAACGTTACGGAACCTCTCTCGGGATTATTGAGGTTGGACAATCTAATCTCAAAAAGAAACAACAGGAGCTTGTCAACCGTTGCAAACCGTCTAATCTCCGTTTTTTCGGAAGCAGAAAATCCGACCTGGAGCAATTTGGTACGCCAGAAGGGTTAATCAACGTAGCCTCAGACGAGCGCATTATTCCTGATGAACGAATCTGCAAAGAAGAACTTGATCCTTCGTCTGCAAACCTATATGCAGAGCTTTACAAGGATTTCTCTAAGGCCCAGGTTACCATTCGCAATAACACGCCCAATGATAAGGAAATAACCCTTTGGGGAGCGAAGCCGGAAGTTTTCAGTGGTGAGGTGAATTACCAGGCAGTTGATCAGCAAGGCATAGAAGGACAAATACCTTCCCCGGTTCACCCGCAGGGCATGGCTCACAATCCCGTAAACAACCTAGTCTACGCGGTGAATCAGTTAAGTGGTACTGTAACGGTCGCCAACCAGCAAAACCAGGTAGTCTCGACTATCCAGTTACAACCTTCTTTTCCGGGTTTATGTTCTCCGGTTGCAAGTGCTGTTAACACTAATCCCACCAGCTCGCACTATGGATGTGTTTACGTGGCCTGTTCAGTGGCAAACACAATTCAGGTAATCAGTCCGACACACGACGTGATCGCAAGCATTCAGGTCGGTTGCCGTCCAGTCGCCATCGCCTACAATACCTTGAACAACTTGGTTTATGTAGCCAACCTGGTGGACAATACTGTATCGGTAATCGATGCGGAAAGCAACTCACTTATCGCAGCTTCCCCGTTGCCAACCGGAAATGGCCCCATTGGGCTCGGTGTTAATCCTGCCAATGGCGAAGTCTATGTCTGCAATTCTGCTTCAAACAGCGTAAGCATTTACGACGCGGCTCATGTTCTGGTTAGCACAATCAATAATGTGGGGCAGCGCCCGGTATCGGCCACGTACCATCCAGCTAACGGTTTCATGTATGTAGTAGCTACCAATAGCAATGAGCTATTGAAGATTAACCAGCTATCCCATGTTATCGAGACGCATATCCCGGTCGGCAGCAAACCTTACAGTAGCTTTTTCGTTCCGCTCAATCAGTTCCTGTATGTACAGAACAGGGAAGATAATACGCTCTCCATCATCCGGACGAACGATAGTCTTGTGGCTACGATCAGCGTTGGAGAACAGAACATCGGCTCAGTGTTCAATCCTGATAACAACTCCATTTACATCACCGATACGCCGAACAATCGCATCACTGTGATCGGGTTTGGAAGTTCTAATAATGGTGTAACAGTAAGCCCAGATTATGCAGAGATACAGGCTGACTTCAAAAGCAACTTCGCAATTCTTCAGCATGTCCGTTTTGTTGTGAGCGGGAATGAACGCCTCTATGGTTTCCGTCTGAACCGCTTCAGAGCGACAGGGACAACCAGCACCAGGAGGCTCTCTTTTGAGAATTACGCAAGTCCCGCACATGGCCTTAACGTCTCAGAATTTATTGCTCTTGCCGGAACTCTTATTGACGGCAGGATGAACTGGAAGTTTATGCTGCCAGGGTTCCATACAGTCAGTGTGTTGATCTGGTACAAACAATTTAAAGTGCAGGATCTCCTGCCCGACAATAAAACCAAACCAAAAACCAAAAAATATGAAACAAAAACTAGCAAACCTGGTCATTCATTGCCTTGCGACACCCGAAGGCAAACATTTTACTAAGGACGACGTGATCCGCTGGCACACTTCACCTGTAGTTCAGGGTGGACGCGGATGGAAAAAACCCGGATACGGAGATATGCTTTATCTCGATGGGAAGCTCGTGAACCTGGTACCGTTTGACACAGATGACTTTATCGACCTCTGGGAGATTAGCAATGGTGTTCAGGGCATGAACGGCAACTCAAGGCACATTGCCTATGTAGGTGGCATGGACAAGGAGAATAAGCGGGCGAAAAACACCCTCACGGCAGAGCAAAGCAAATCTCTTGAAACCTACTGCAAGTACATGATCCTCCGCCATCCGGATATTTTAATCCTGGGACATAATGAAGCTCCTAATGCTCATGGTAAGGCTTGCCCTAGCTTCAGCGTATCAGAGTGGTGCCGCTCTGTTGGCATCCCTGAGAAGAATACTTACAACAAAATTCAGGGTAAGGAAGCCGGAAGACCTGGCGTAATTGAAATAGCGGCAACGGAGGAACAATAACATGAAGGGGATCATTGCACTTGTAGTGGGAATATGGGTCGGTAAAACGTTCACCAAAGTTCTCACCGAAAACCAGGCCCGCGAAAAAGAGGTCGCTATCCGTAAGCGATTGGAGCGCTACATCCGGGAAAATCTTCCGGGGCAATCGCAAAGGGAAATGAACCTTGAGATCGAACAGATTCTAAAAGGAATATAAACTCATGGCAGTAATTATTCAGGATATAATCATACCGGAATCCAACTCGCAGTGTACGGAGTGGATGGTGTACTACGACAAGCTGGAAAAGAAATTTGGAAGCGGAAATGCCCGCAACATCTGGCTGAAGACGTGGGCCGTGCATGGTTCTACGTCTTGTACCACCAACCCGGCATTTCTCAAGTTTACCCAGAAGAACGAAATCGACGTATCGAACGCAGCGACCCGTGCAGTCGCAGACATTTCGCAGATCGGATCGAATTTTCTTGGCTTGGGCAAAGGCATTACAAAAGCCCTTGCGGTTGGTGTTCCGGCTGTAATGCTAAGTGTAGTGGCCATCATCCTATATTTCCTGTTTAAGACTGCAAAGTCGACAGATACCAAAGACCTTATTGCACTAACGCCTGCGGGAAAAGCTTTGCCTCACTGATATGGACACAAAAACAAAACTAAAAATAGCTGCTGCCATTGCAACACTCATGTTTGCTGGTTCAGTATTCGTAGGTGTTCGCAATCGCAAGCGCGACCACAAAGCGGCACTCTTCTTTTCGGAGTTAGAACGATTTATTGCTCCTGGTTCAGTCGGCCTCGTAGAAAGCGACGCGTTCAACATTAACTATTGGCAGAATCTAAGCAAGACCCTGAAGAAGTCTTACCTCATGCTGAAGATGGCTGCCGCGGATGGCTACGCAAAAGACATAGAAAGCTCCTGGGGCATTTTCGATGATGATGAAGATAAGATCTACGGAGTTTTCAGGGCGCTGAAGGATTATGTACAGGTTTCGCAGGTGTCCGACCGCTATTACAAAAAGAAGAAGATTAACCTGATTGACGACATGAGAAGCCGGTTAAGCAAAGACGAAGTAGGTGAGGTTCTAAAGATCGTGAACAAAATGCCGCCTTACCGTACAGTTGATCCCAAACCAATTAAAACATAACAACTATGCCAGAAACAAAACCTGCTGCCAAGGAAACGCAGAAAAAAACAGGATTGCTAAAATATCTTGACAATACGATTGGTGACGATGGGCTTCGCACTGATGTGAAAATAACTGTGACGAACGAGACCATGCTCAAGATCATTGGTGGTGCAATTGCCGCCACAGTGCTCAGTTCGGTAAGTTACTTCATGATTAAGTCATTCTTTCGAAAACCCCAGTTGGTAACCATTTACGATCCTAAACTTCACGGCAAACTATGAAAAAGTCCCTTGTTGCGGTTTTCTCAGTCTCTATCACTGCGGGCACAATCTACCTCGGTTATGATCAACTGAAGCGTTTGCTGATAAAGCGATTGATTAAAAGCTTGGACATGGAAGCTGCGAAAAAAGGAAAACAGGTGCCTGCTGAAAAGCTGAAAGAGGAACTGGACAAATTTTATCTGTGGGATTTGCGCCTCCTCGAAAAACTCATTCAGAAAATTGGAACGGGCCCGGACAAAGAAGTAGCAGTGCTGAGAGAAAAGGTCAAACAGAAGCGGTTGCTGGAAAAAGCCGACCTCAAGAGTGTAGAGGAATTTATGCTCACTACCACCTCTAAACAATAAACAGAATATGCAAACAATTACCGAGATCCTTTCGCAGATCGGTCAGTACGTCGCTGGCCTTGATTGGGCTTACATGCTCACGTTTATCATTATTACTATTGGTATCAATAGCTATTGCCTTAACAGGAAAACTGATGTGGTTATAAAAACCCGAACAAGATATCGCGTCGTTCTTATAGGCTTGCTCTATGGCGTGACGATCTATTTCACGAGGTCATACACGATCAAGCAAGCTGAGATGCTCTTTCAAAGTTTTGTTTTCGCACTCGTCTTTCACAAGCTCATTGTTGAAGCGGTACTCTACTGGCTGGTCAAGCAAGGGCTACCGGATTCCATTGCGCGCCATTTTATCGAAGAGCAGAAACTTGAAGAACTTAAATGGACAAAAGAGGTGTAGACGCAATCTATACAAAAAACAATTATTCATTCCTCATAACTATGATAGACAGACGAATTGTGCTACTGATTGCCTTCCTGAATTTTATTGTTGTAAGCCTTTGCCTCACGGTAATTGTTAGAGATAAATTTCAGGAACACGGCTACGAATGGAAAATCTCTACAATGAAAAGTTCCAGGGATTCGCTGCTGCGGATTAATTCCGGATTGATCGCGAAAGAGATCCTAGTGGAGCAAAGAGCCCAGGAACTACAAAGCCAGATCAATCAAAGCACTCAAACCATTCAAATTTTAAAGACTAAACGAGATGAAAAAATTACTCAGCTTGATACTATGTATGTCGATGGCCTTGTCAGGTTCTTCACAGACTTTAAAACCCCGGATTCAACTGGGGAGCAATGACACGTTTTTATGTTTCAACCTGGCTCAAAGTCGGCTGCTTGCTAAGGAACTACTTAGAGGCCGCTATTGTGATTCAATAGCTTCAGCAAACGAAAAAAAGATCGGACAGCTTTGCGACCTGAGCCAAGTGAAGGACAGTACAATTCATTTTCTCAAACAGCAGGTCACGGTGCAGGACTGTGCTCTTGAAAAATCAGACCAGATTATACAACAGCAAGATCAGAAGATAACAGTTCTGTCCTTGCAGCTAAAGGGAACCAGGAGGCAACGAACGGTGCTAATCGTGTGTTCTGTTCTACTGGCGGTAAGCCTGGCTCTGAAGTAATCAATTCACGGAATACAAACAATCTAAAAAACAATCTATGAGTTTTATCGGAGGTTACCAAAGTAACGTCAACTTCAATGCACTCCAGTTGGTAGGAGATTTTCCTATTGATCACGCCCTCGGCGGGTATGGTGTGGCGGCAGGGACCGACACCTATACCTTAACATTAAACCCTGCCATTGGCGTCTACCGGGCCGGTCTGCCACTGGAAGTCAAATTCACGCGCCCAAACACAGGCCCGGCAACCTTAAATGTAGATGGCCTCGGCGCAAAAGTCATTAAAAAGATCGTCAATGGTGTGTTGGCCGATGTGGATGCAGGCGACCTCGCCATCTACAAAGTCTATATCCTGATTTACGACGGAGCTTACTTCCAGGTCGCAAACCTGTATGCCGGAGGATCAGTTTTGCTGCCGCCGGATGCTACTGAGGATCTTCGGGGGATTGCTCAAATAGCCACAACGGCTGAGATCAATGCCGGAAATAACAACAGTAAGTTTGTTACACCAGCCAAACTTGCGGCATACGTGGCCAATAAGCTGAGCGGATTATGGGAAGACAAGGGGCTGATCAACTGTTCAACTAACCCATTATATCCAGCCGGTCAGGTTGGTGATGCTTACACTGTTAGTGTGGCTGGTAAAATCGGTGGGATTAACGGCGTAGTCGTTGGTGTACGAGCAATCATTTACTGTAACGGAGATAATCCCGGAGGTGTTCAAGTTGACGTTGGAGCGAACTGGACCATTATCCAACCGACTACCGAACAGGCGACAGAAGCAATTATTGGCCTTGCCAGGATAGCTTTACAGGCGGAGGTTAACACAGGTACAGACAATTCAACTATTGTAAGTCCGCTTAAATTAAAAACGCTGCTCGATAACCGTTTTGCAACGGAGTTGATAAGCGGTCTGGCTGAGTTAGCGACACAGGCGGAAGTAAACACCGGAGTTGACGATTCCAGGATCGTTACGCCACTGAAGCTCAAAAACTTTGTCAATGCGACTATTGTTCAGGCAAATGAGGACGTACCAGGTATCGCCAAAATCGCAACCACGACAGAAGTAAATGCGGGAACGGACAACAGCTCGATTATTACACCTGCCAAGCTTGCTGCTTATGTCGCAAGCAAAGTTACTGGTCTTTGGAAAGACAAAGGATTAATTGACTGTTCTACAAATCCTAACTATCCCGCTGCAATTGCCGGAGATGCTTACACGGTAAGTATAGCTGGTAAGATTGGCGGTGCTGATGGCCAGGCTGTAAGCGTCAGGGACATCATTTACTGTCACTCTGATTCACCAGCTGGCAGTGAAGCTGCGGTAGGTTCACGTTGGAGTGTGATACAGGCTAACCTTGAACAAGCAACAGAAGCTGTCGCCGGTTACGCCCGTATTGCCATGCAGGCAGAAGTAAATGCAGGTGACAACGATCAGGCTATCGTTACGCCCCTCAAATTGAGAGGTCTGTTAAACAACCGTGCAGCCTCGGAAGTTTTAAGCGGTCTGGCTGAAATAGCGACACAGGGAGAAGTGAATACCGGAACAGATGATTCCCGTATTGTCACTCCTCTTAAGCTAAAGAATTTCCTTGCAGCTACTATTACAACTGCAACGGAAGGTCAAGCCGGACTTGCGCAAATTGCGTCTTCCGGAGAAGTAAATGCCGGAGAAAACGATACAAAATTTGTAACCCCCGCCAAACTCGCGGCATATGTGGCGGCAAAAATTACAGGTCTATGGGAAGACAAAGGCGTGATCGATTGCTCCGCCAGTCCAAATTACCCGGCCGCGCAAAAGGG
>CAZFCR010000043.1:0-13713 GCA_964517305.1 uncultured Akkermansia sp. | reverse complement strand
ATAATGGCGCTTGAAGCGAAGAAAAACCAGTAGGAAAGCATGTTCAGGAATCCTGAAGCCATATCGCGCGCACCAATCTGAAGTGGAATTAAAAGGTTGGAGAATGTTCCGCTGAGTCCGCCCGTTAATACAAAAAACACCATGATGGTACCGTGAATGGTAACAAGTGCCAGGTACATGTTTGGATCAAGGATACCATCCTTGCCCCATTTGTCGCCCAGCATGGCATTGATAAAAGCGAATTTTTCACCCGGCCAGGCAAGCTGCATACGGAAGATAACAGACATGGTCATGGCAATTACCGCCATAACAACCGCTGTGATCAAAAACTGGCGTGAGATCATCTTATGATCCATGCTGAACACGTATTTGCTCACAAAACTTTCTTCATGGTCGTCGTGATCATGAACGTGGTCATGATGAGCCATGTGTTCTTTCTCTAATGCAGGATTAACAGGAGTAGCCATTTTACTTTTTATTATTTAAAAGAATTTATAATTAATTATTTTGAGCAACGGTTTTAACGGCTTTTTGTTTCGACACCCAGATCTTGTAGTCGGCTTCAGTATCTACCACCACGTTCATCTGCATGTTAAAGTGAGAAGCGCCGCAAATTTTGTTGCATAAAAGCAGGTAATCAAATTCAACAGGCGGGTTACCGTCTTTTTCGCGTTGTTTGTTAATGCCTTCCATCATTTTGATCACATAAGGATCTTTGCGCATTTCGGCGGTGGTTTTGGTTGGCGTAAACTTAAAGTAAGTGATCATTCCCGGCACGGCGTTCATCTGGGCGCGGAAATGCGGCAGGTAAACACTGTGGATCACATCGCGGCTTCTGATCTGCAGTTCCACTTCGCGACCAACAGGAATGTGAAATTCGTTACGAACCAGAAGGTCATCAAAACCTACTACATCCGTTGTATCCATACCCACTGAATTGCTTCCGCTGATCTGTCTGTAATCTGTTTCACCCAGTTTGTTGTCTTTACCAGGGTAACGCGCCGTCCAGTCGAATTGTTTTGCGTAAAGCTCCACCACTACCCTGTTAGGATCGTTGGCATCGGCCATGATCTCGTTCCAGTATTTTAAACCGAAGATGATGATGAAGGCAAGTGCCACAGCAGGGATCACCGTCCACAACATTTCAATTTTATTGTTGTGCGGGTAATACGTGGCTTTAGCTTTGCTGTTACCGCGGTATTTGTAAGCGAACCAGAAAAGGAAAAAGTTGGTTACCAGAAAAACCACAGTGATCAGGTACATGTTGGCGTCCCAAAGTGCGTCGATCTTTTCGCCGTGCACCGATGCTGCCGGAGGAAGCGAACGGTCCATCCAGCGGTTCACCTGCCAGAAGAAAAAGGCGAAAAACACGATCATGAAAAGAAGCATTGCTTTCCCCATCATGTTGTTATCGTTATCGGTAATCTGCCACTCTTTGGCTTTCTTTAAGCCGCGGCTTAACTCAATGATCCTTAATAATTGATGCCCGGCAATTATCAATAACACGATGGCTAACAGAACTAAAAAATTCATTTGTTTGTCTTATTTAAACGTTTTACTTAAAATCTCTCTCTTTAAACTTAAAATGATCAGGTTGAATGGTGCAGGCTCTCTTCCAGGAACGGGTGATTTTTTACCAGTAACGGTGCTTTAGCCAGCGCATTCAAAACAACAAAAATGAACAGTCCCAGGAAGAACAAAAAGTTCCCGATCTCCATCCAGCTTACTCCGGTCCAGTGGTGACCAACTGTTCCAGGCATTACGATCATGATCACGTCGAAATAATGTCCTATAAAGATCACAGTACCTACAAACATCAGGAAAAAGAAATTGCGTTTGCTGTCGCGGCTCATGAGCATTACCATTGGCATGGCGAAGTTCACGAAGAACACGGTCCACATCAGGGCCTTGTAACTTTCCCAGCGGGTCTGATAATAGGTTACCTCTTCAGGGATATCTGCATACCAGATGAGCATGAACTGTGAGAAATAAAGGTAAGTCCACAGGAAAGAAATAGCGAACATCCATTTACCCATGTCGTGAATAGTGCTTTCAGTTACAAACTCAAGGTAACCGAGTTTTTTTAGCCAGATGATGAGGATGGTGATGGCAGTTAAAGCGCTGATCCACATCCCTGAGAAAATATACCAGCCAAATAAAGTTGAGAACCAGTGAATATCGATGCTCATTACCCAATCCCACGAAGCGGTTGAAGAGGTAACAGCAAACAATACCATGAACCAGGCACCGAGCTTAATGTTTTTCCAGTGGTAGCTGTTGTTCACATCAACATCCAGTTTATCGGCTTCAAGTGAATTTTTTCTGAGTTTTAATGTAAACCAGATCCATCCGAACATATAAAGCACAGTTCTCACCCACCAGAAGGTTCCGAAATAACCGATCTTGCCGGCAATGATCTCGTCATAATTTTCGTGACCCGGTGTTGCTACACCTTCAGTCATCCAGTGATAGATGTGGTGAACATGCAATTGCCCGAGAATGAACAGCAGCATCATGATGCTGAGTCCCCATGGTAAATAAAGGGTAACGGCTTCGATCACACGTTTGATGGTGGTTGCCCAGCCTGCCTCAGCTGCGTACTGCAATCCAAGGAAAAAAGCGGCAGCCAGTGAAAGGGCCATAAAGAAAAAGGCACCCGAAAAAACGTTGCTCCAGGCACGTGTCTGATGATAGTTGGCGTCTCCCTCCACATGGTCGTTCATAAACATGAGGATGATCGACAATAAACCCACCGCCATCAGGGCAAAAGAGAAAATTTTCGCTTTTGATGGGACTACAAAATTTAATTTTTCAGTATTCATATTCTCTCTTAATTCTTTTGTAATTATTTTTTATCAGCCACTGTTGGTGTTGCGGCGGCTTGTGCTGTAGCTCCGGTTGTTTTTGTACTGTCGCTCACTGCGCCTTCTTTCGGACCCTGCAGTTTCTGAACAAAATAAACCACTTTCCAGCGCTCTTCAGTATTGAGTAACGTATTGTGAGGGCCCATCAGACCTTTACCATAAGTAATGGAGTGGAAAATTTTTCCTTCAGGAAGATTTTTTAAAGCACCGTTGTAAGCAGGAGGCGCGCCAGGCAGTTTACCGCCTACTTTACCATCGCCCATACCGGTGGCACCGTGACAATGAACGCAATATTTTCCATAAAGCACTTCTCCTTCTTTTTCCCACTGCTCGCGCTGGCTGGCCGTAAGCGGGTTGCGCAGGTTGGTTCCCGCCAGTTCATACCCTTCATTGTTATTAGGATAAGCGTAAGGCATAAAGCCTCTTGCAACTGACCCCGCTACCGGATGCATGGCATTGTTCAGGGTATCACCATCCACCGTGTGGGTCTGGTAATATTCAAGCGAAGGTGAGCGGTACATATCAGGCATAAATTCAACACCCGGACTGTTCTCATCCTTTTTTCCGCAAGAGCTCAATCCCGCAAGGATAAGACCCGCGAACGCAGCACTGAAAGCAAATTTTATGGTTCTATGGTTATTTTTCATTGTAATGCTAGTGTGAGTCTTCTAAAATGTATTTTGGTTCAACAATGTAAGAGCCTTTGTGATTCACTTCTTCAGCACCGCTTTCTCTGAGGATCTGCTGCGCCTTTTCAGACTGCGCATCATTCAGATCAAGATAAATAAGAAACTTATCGTCGGTTGTGCGTGGATCAGGATTCTTGGCTTTTGCACCAGGAACCAGCCAGCAACGCAGCAGGTAGGTAAGCGCCATACCGTGTGCGGCACAGAACACCGTACTTTCGAAAGTGATTGGAATAAACGCGGGAACGTTGAAATAATAGGCCCAGTTAGGTTTACCACCAATGTCATTAGGCCAGTCGGAGATCATCATGTACCACATCATGAGTGTTGCGAGTCCGCAACCGGTTAAACCATATATGAACGCTGTAATGGCCAGGCGGGTACGTGGTACACCTATCAAACCATCAAGTCCGTGAATCGGCATTGGACTAAAAACATCCTTTACGCGGATCCCCGCAGCCCTGAGCTTTTTGCAGGCTTCCATCATTGGCACTTCGTCGCCGAAAACGCCGTGGATGATATTTTTTTGAGTTGCTGTATGAGTTGCCATATATTTTTAAATACTTTATTCTGAATGATAAATTCTGAGCCGCCTTTTATTAGTGGTGACCGTGTGCTGATTCTTTTTTCTGTGCTTCACCGGATGATTTCAGGATGGTTTTAAGTTCAGCCTGAGCAATTACCGGGAAATAACGTGAGAACAAAAGGAAAAAAGTACCAAACATACCAATGGTTCCAACGAAGATACCCACATCAATGAATGATGGCGTGTAGGTTCCCCAGGTAGAAGGCAGGTAAGTACGGCAAAGCGTAGGCACGATGATCACAAAACGCTCGAACCACATACCGATGTTTACAACGATAGAAAGAATGAAGGTTGCAACGATAGAGGTACGGATTTTTTTGAACCAGAAAAGCTGCGGTGATACCACGTTACAGCCCATCATGATCCAGTATGACCAGGCCAGAGGACCGGTTGCGCGGTTAAGGAAAGCGTATTGTTCCCATTCAACACCCGAGTACCAGGCCACGAACAACTCGGTAAGATAAGCCACACCTACAATTGAACCTGTTACAATGATAACGATGTTCATGTATTCGATGTGTTTGATGGTTACATACGACTCGAGTCTGTAGATCTTACGAACCACCAGCATCAGTGTTAACACCATGGCGAAACCGGAGAATACCGCACCGGATACGAAATACGGAGGGAAGATGGTGGTGTGCCAGCCCGGAACAACTGAAGTGGCAAAGTCGAAGGATACAATGGAGTGAACCGAGAATACGAGTGGTGTTGAAAGACCTGCAAGTACCAGGGAAACTTCTTCAAAACGGCTCCAGTGGCGGGCGCTTCCACCCCAACCGAAAGAAAGGAAACCATAGAATTTTTTCTGCCACGGTTTGATCACACGGTCACGGATCATTCCGAAATCAGGGATCAGACCGATGTACCAGAACACAATTGAAACGGTAGCGTAAGTTGACACCGCAAACACGTCCCAGAGGAGTGGCGAGTTAAAGTTAGGCCACAATGAACCAAACTGGTTCGGTAAAGGGAAAAGCATGTAATCTAACCATGGACGGCCTGTGTGGAGGAGTACGAAAATGGCCGCACACAATACCGCGAAGATGGTCATGGCTTCAGCAGAGCGGTTGATCGCCATCCGCCATTTCTGACGGAACAATAACAACACCGCCGAGATGAGCGTACCCGCGTGACCGATACCGATCCACCATACGAAGTTGGTGATGTCCCAGGCCCAGTCTACGTTATTGCTGCTACCCCAGGCGCCGATACCAACACCAATGGTATATGCCAGACAGCAGATCCCCCAGAGGAAACAAAGGGCACATACTGTGATCAAAGTGTACCAGCCTCTTGCAGCCTTACCTTCGATTGGCGCGATAATATCATCAGTAATCTGGCGGTAACTCTTTTTGCCAAGTATTAATGGGATCCTAATTTCTGATTCTGCGTGCATATTATTCTTTAATTTTTTATTCTTAACTGTTTAATGAATTATGAATGTGAAGCCGGCGACTGTTCTTTCTGACCATCAGCTTTGGCAGCACCTGCGTGAGCAAGTACAGGCTCTTCCTGATTGCGCACCTTCACCTTGTAAGAAGTAGTAGGTTTTACACCAACATCTTCAAGCAGGAAATAAGTACGCTCGTCGTTGCGTTCCTGGGTTACTACAGATTCAGTGTCGTTAAGATCACCAAAAATGATAGCACCAGTTGAACAGGCTGCCTGGCAGGCAGTTTTAATAGCTCCGTCTTTCAGCGGCTGACCGGCTTTTTTAGCTTCCAGTTTGCCTGCCTGTAAACGCTGCTGGCACATGCTGCATTTTTCCATTACACCGCGGCTGCGAACAACCACATCAGGATTCAGAACCATGCGGCCCAGTTCCATTTGTGCTGGATTGATATCAGCGAAATCGGCGTTGCCATTGTAGTTAAACCAGTTGAAACGGCGAACTTTGAAAGGACAGTTGTTAGCGCAGTAGCGGGTTCCGATACAACGGTTGTATGTCATCATGTTCAAACCTTCGGTGCTGTGGCTGGTTGCAAGAACCGGACACACAGTTTCGCAAGGCGCGTGGTTACAGTGCTGGCACATCATCGGCTGGAAGGTCACTTTCGGATTAGCCGAAGGATTTTCCATCTCGATGTAAGTTTGTTTTGAACCCAGATCTTCTTCTTTTCCTTTTTCAAGGGTCATGTCAGAACTGTAATAACGGTCGATGCGCAGCCAGTGCATGTCGCGCTGACGTGAAACCTCGAGTTTACCCACAACAGCTACGTTGTTCTCGGCTGTACAGGCCACCACACAGGCACCGCAACCAAAACAAAGGTTCAGGTCGATGCTCATGCCCCACTTGTGACCAGGACGCGGATGCGCAGCCCAGAGGTCAACTTCGTTCACATGTTTTTTACCGCCACCGTGCATGGTTAATTCCACAGGTGGGTTCCAGACATTTTTATCGTTGTTCTTAAATTCTTTTAATGATACTTCGCGCAGGAGGTATTCTTCACGGCCCATGATGGTGTGCTGAATCTGTGTTGCGCTGAACATGTGGTCTTCGCCGGTTTTGCTGATGCTTACGTTAGCAACCATCGGCTGGATGGTTTCGTTAACCACATTGAGGAAAGGGAAAGCGTTAACGCCCACACCGTGCGCCACTTTAAGCGTTTCGGCGTTGCGGCCGTAACCCAGAGCAAGTCCGATAGAACCCGGCGCCTGACCAGGCTGCGGATATACAGGAACTTTAACAGTGATGCCATTCACAGTGAGGTCAACAATACTGCCTTCAATGTCCTGGCGGAGCATTTCATTTAATCCAAGCGCCTTCACATCGATCGGGCTCATGGTAATGTAGTTATCCCAAACAACTTTAGAGATAGGATCAGGCAATTCCATTAACCATGGGTTGTTGCTGTGAGCACCGTTACCGGCACCGATCTTCTCATAAACAAAAAGTTCCATCTGGCCACCTTTGTGAGAAGACGCCATTGAAGCTGCTTTGTTATAATCCGCTGAACCACCTGTTACTGCCGGAGCAGCAGCTGCTGCTGCAGCTGGTTTGGCACTTCCTTTCGCGGTGTTATCACCGGTTGAAGGCGCGGTTGTGTTGCTGATGGCAGCTACCGGGGCAGCCACTGCTGATGAACCGGCAATAATTGCACCATCATGCAGGGCCTGAGCCCAGAATGTTGGGAAATCGCTGACAGCGCTCTGTGTAGGGAAAATTGTTTTGTTCCACTGGTCCTGCAGGTAAGCGAGGTAAGTGGTATTGTTACCGCTCCATTTAAGGAGTGTAGATTGAAACTGACGTGTTCCTTCGTGACGCGGTTGCGCGAAAATAGGATTGATGGTAGGTTGCTGAAGCGTGTAGAATCCTTTTTTAGGTTCTGCATCGCCCCACGACTCAAGGTAGTGGTGATCAGGACACACCACCGTTGCCAGTTGTGTGGTTTCATCCATCACCTGCGAGAACGATACGCGTGTAGCTACTTTTTTGTAGGCATCGGCAAACTTCAGAGAAGCAGGTGCAGTGTATACAGGGTTACAGTTGTAGGTAAGGAGGACGTTTACTTTACCTGCTGCCATTTCAGCAACGAGGTCTGCAAAATCCTTGTCGTTTCCTTGTTTCAGATTGAGGTGATTCTCAACGTCCACGGTTTTGCCATAGTTGTCGAGCATCTGGTTGATGCCGTTGATGAGGGTTTGAATGCCTTCATCGTTAACACCTGAAACAACGAGTGAACTGCCTTTGGCGGCAGCCAGTTTCGCGGCAACCGACTTAATGGCTTTTGCTGCTTCCGCATTACCGATCTTTTCATCACCGCTCACGCGGGTATTGCCGGTTGCTGAAGCCACTTCATTGTAAAGCGCCACGGTTACCTTGCCGAGTTCGCTTGGTTTTACCATGTAACGGTAATCGGCGTTGGCACCGGTAAGTGATAAAGTACTTTCGAAATGGAAGTGCTGGCTCATTTCAGGATTTTGTTTTGAAACCCTGCGGTTCTGAGCATATTGTTTTGAGAATTCTTCACCGCTGATCCAGTTACCAAGGAAATCGCAGGCAATACCTACAACCAGTTTGGCTTTGCTGAAATCGTATGATGAAACTACAGATTTGCCAAAAACATTCTGATTGGCCTTGTTAAGGGCGCTGTATGAAATGGCGTCGTAGCTAATGTGTTTTGTGTTTGGATTCTTCGCCATAAAATCGGCGATGATCGCTTTTGTTGAAGGGCTGATGATGGTAGAAGTAAGGATCCTCACCTGCGCGCCCGTAAGGGCCGCGGCCATGGCATCATCCACGGTTTTCCAGGTGGTTTCTTTGCCCTGGTACATTGGTCCGCGTAAACGGGCACCATCGTACAGGCCAAGAACGGATGCCTGAACGCGCGCGTTGGTACCGCTGTGGGTGAGACCATTCAGATCGTTTCCTTCGATTTTAATAGGACGGCCTTCGCGTGTTTTTACAAGGATGGATGAATAATCGTGTCCGTCGTAAAAAGTGGTAGCGTAAAAATTGGCAACACCAGGCGTTACTTCCTCAGGTTTTACAACATAAGGGATAGAGCGGTTAACAGGTGTTTCACAGGCAGCCAGTGCAACGGCCGCTGTTGAGAATCCCATTACCTTTAAAAAGTCACGGCGTGAAGTACCATTGCTTTCTGCTTCATTGCTGTTCAAAAACTCATCCATTGGAAGAGGTTCGGCAAACTCGTTTTTGTGCTGCGCTTCGAATTCCGGGCTGTTATGCAGTTCCGGTAAGCCTCTCCAGTATTTCTTTGACATAGACATTACGTTATATGAATCTTTAATGTTTCTTAAATAATTAATAGTGGCACTTTGCGCACTCTAATCCACCGATCTTTTCTACAGTCATTCTCACGTCGTACTGACCCGCGTATTTTTCTTTTAAAACTTTGTGCAGTCGGTCGTAGTAAGCGTTGCCTTCCATCGCCACTTCTGTATTGCGGTGGCAGTCGATACACCATTTCATTGTTAAAGGTGATTTTTGCTCGGCAACTGTCATCTTTTTAAGATCTCCGTGACAGGTTGCGCAATCAATTTTCCCTACAACAACGTGTTGTGAGTGATTAAAATAAACGTGATCAGGCAGGTTGTGAACTTTGATCCATTTAAGCGGATTTTGTTTGCTGTCGTCATAAACACCGTTCTTCACATCGTAACCGGCTGCTTCGTAAATTTTAGCGATCTCTTTTTCCTTGTATTGCGGACCACTTGAAATACCCTTGTGACAGTTCATACACACGTTAACGGTAGGGATACCGGCGTGGCGTGATTTTTCAACTGAGCTGTGGCAGTACTGACAGGCAATCTCGTTGTCGCCGGCGTGAAGTTTGTGAGAGAATTTAATAGGCTGCTCAGGTTTGTAACCTTTGCCGGTTTGCCAGTCGTAATAAACACCGATGTCGTAACATGCATCCCAGCAGCTCTTCATACCGATAAAAGCGATGATGATTCCGAAAACACCTACGAGGCGGCGGTTGGTACCCATCCATAACCGTACTTCCTGCCAGAAAGTGATGTCCTGAAGATCTTCTTTGCCTTCAGCTCTGTTGCTTGTGTTCTGTAAAGCGGTGCGAACGCTGCGAAGCGTTACCAAAAGGATCGCCAGGATCACAATCACACCCAGGATCATATAAAGCGGGTCGATGCCGCCCTGTTTTTCAGTGCCTTCTTCATTAACAGCCACTTCGCCACCACCGGTTGGAGCAGCTGCGCCCGGAGGAGGACCCGCGATAAAAGCGAGGATCGCGTCAACATCCTGTTCAGAAAGCTGACCTTCAAAAACGTTCATCTGGGCTTTTCCAAAATCGTTGTAGATCTTGTTGGCGTAAGCATCGCCGGATTTGATCAGCTTCTGGTTATTCAGGATCCACTTTTTGAGCCAGTCGCCCTTTGGAGCACGGTCAAAAAGCCCGGCAAGGCCAGGACCTGTGAGCTTTTGATCAGTGTGGGAGGTGTGACAAACGGCACAATTTTGTTTGAATAATTTTTCGCCGTCCTGCGCCTTTAAATCTGATGAGAAGATAAAAACCGTGAAAACTGCCGCTATCAAAGCTTTTAAGTGGTTCCGGGGTATTTGGTTTTTCATATAAAAACGAGAAATTTTAATGCTATTTATCAATGCAGATTATGACAAATTAATGACATAAAAACGTTGGCAAATTTAGCAGAAGATTGAGAATTATTCAGGTAAATATTTAAATATTTTAACGATTCAGGTAATTTATAATCATTCTAAATAGGTAGTTTATTAACAATTTCCAAAACACCGAAAAACTCCGAAAAGCCAATGATGATAAAGGACTCAGGGCCTGCCAAAAATTAAATAAACAAGGTGTTTGTCAGGTTATCAACAGCTATTTTTGTTGTTCCCAGGTGGCTGCCTGTTTGCGTGAAAAGCGGATTCCCAGCATCAGTTCGTGTGTGCCGCTTGAGTAGCGTCTGATATTGGTGGTGGTAAAATCAAACGAATAGCCGATCAGCAGGTAGTCCCGGTACATGTATCCCAAAAGGGCCGAAACTGCGTCATTGTGACGGTAAACGCCTCCCAGCCAGATCTGATCCCTGAAAATCGCCCTCACTCCTACATCGAGTTTGGCTGGCGCCGGTGATTCATACTTCAGTAAAAAAGAGGGTTCGATGTCAAAATCTTCACCCAGATCAAAACGATAAGCGCCGTTTACGTTGATCTGACTCGATAAGCGGCTGTTTTTGTAAGCATCTTTATACAGCCTGATCGGAGCCTGGTGTAACTGAGGTACACTGATGCCCAGATAATACCTGTCTTTCTCATATAAATAAAGTCCGGTGCCAAAATCGGGCACATACGTCGTCTGATAGGTCGTCAGCAACTGAAGATCTCCCTCTTCTCTCAAAGTGATCTTGCTGCCATCGATGCCCCACTGCATGATGCCTGCGCTTAAACCCATCCCCAATTTAACATCTTTGGTGAGCTTAAGATGATACGCATAGCTGAAACTCAAACCTGTGCGGCGGGTAGGACCCACCACATCAGTATAAAGGCTCATGCCCAGACCCATGTTTTTACTTTGTATGGGTCCGTGAAGGGTCAGCATGTAAGTGCGGGGGGCATCGGTGATACCCACCCACTGGTGGCGGGAGTTGGACCTTGCATCGGCATATTCTCCCCTGCCCGACACCGCAGGATTGATAGCAAGCTCATTGAGCATGTATTGGGAATACTGCGGCAATTGTTGCGCCCCCAGTTTCATAGCCGCTAAAACCATAAGTAGTATGCCTGTGCGCTGCCTCATCTGAATATGGTTAAGGGTCCGGTATACGGTTTTGTATACGAAGGATGGTTAAGGTTGATCACATAATAATACGTCCCTACTGGTAAAGCTTTTCCGTTATAGTTGCCATCAAACGGTACATTGTAACCTTTGGAGTAAAAAAGCAATTCTCCCCAGCGGTTATAAATTTCAACGGTATTGTCCGGAAACTGGTCAATGTAATCAATGATCCACTTGTCGTTTTTGCCGTCGTTATTCGGTGTGAAACCACTGGTGATCCTGATCTCAGGATACACAAGCACCCGCATGGTATCGCTTACCACACAGCCGCTGCCGTAATTCACCTCAACGGTATAGGTCACATCAACAGTATTGCTTGCCACGGGATTCTGCGCAAAGGCATCATCGAGATAAAATGCAGGCGACCAGGTAACACTTCCTGCGGACAGGCTGGTTGGATTGCCGCCAATGGTGACGTTGCCAAATATAGGAATGGTGTGAGAGGGTCCGGCATCGAGATATGGTGTTTCGTAAACCTCAACCATTACCGTATCCGAATCAAAACAGTTGCTGTTGGATGACACCGCGAGTAAAACATAGGTCTGACTGGCAATGGCCTCCGCCGGAGCATAAATTACACCGGTGGAAAGTGTGCTGGAAGGTGCTTCCGTGGTGTACCAGGCATAAGTGAGCGCGCCCTGCGATCCGCTGCCACTCAGAGTAAGGGAGCTTCCAGGACAAACAACCTGGTCTGCACCGGCGTCAGCGGTGATGGTGACGGTTGGAACCACTTCAAAAACGGTATCGCGTGTACAGTTTAACGAATCACTGAGCGCAAGTGAGTAGGTGCCTGCTAAAATATTGCTGAGTGATGATGTGCCGGCTGTGAAGGAACCCGGACCACTCCATAAATAGGTGTATTCGGGGAGCCCGCCCGACACGGTTACAGAAATAGAACCATCGTTCACCGAACTGCAGGAAGTGTTATTGATAAATGGTGTGATTTGAATGGGTGCCTGTTCGCTGATAGAAGCCTGGCTAACAGCGGAGCAGCCGGAAGCATCTGTAACAGTAACGGTATAAGCACCCGAACAAAGAGAATCAGCCTGGCTCGAAACTGAACCGGCGGGGCTCCAGGCAAAGGTATAAGGCAGCGTGCCGCCAAAAGGGAGTGCTGCCGCGCTGCCCAGACAGTCGCCATAACAGGCACCCGATTGCGAAGCCGTAATAACCTGCAACAAGGTTTTACCTGTGATTGTGAACGAACGAACGGTGTTGCAGCCCGACGCTGATGTCACTGTTACTGTGATCACACCTTCACAAAGTCCGCTTACAGAAGAACCCGTGCTACCGTTGCTCCAGAGATAGCCCGGTGCGGGAACATCATTGCTGATAAGGCTCAGAGAGCCATCGCAGGCTGAGTTACAACTTGTATTCTGCTGGATCACCTGGAAAACCGGGCCACCGGGATTGCTTACATTCACCACGCGCATCACGGTACAACCTGCGCCATTCTGATCGGTAACCATCACAGAGTAACTGCCTGTTCCAACGTTAGCGGCAACCGAAGTAGCTGATATCGATGGCGTCCAGGAATAAGTATAAGGTCCGGTGCCGCCGCTCACCTGCAGCGAAATACTGCCGTCGTTACCAGGTGTACACGAAGGCGCGGTGATCAGAGGCGTAATGGTGATGTTGACAGCAGCGCCGATATTCACTGAAGCTGTACGAAGACAACCGTTCGCATCAGTCATCTGCACAAAATAATTTCCGGCGCAGAGATTCGATGCGGCATTACCTGTTACCACAGGATTCAGATTGATCCAGGAATAGCTTACAGGTGCCGAACCACCCACTGCCGTCACTGTGCCAGCGCCATCGCAGTTAAGATAACAGCTTTCATCTTGTTTGATCACAGTTTCGCCGGTAATGCCATTTGAGTTATTGATGGTCACATTCTGTTGTACCTGGCAATTTAAACTGTCGGTGACCTGCACCTGATAAAATCCTGCGCAGAGATTATTTACCGATGAAGATGTTCCGCCATTGGTCCAGTTAAAAGTAAAGGATGATCCCGAACCGCCGCTGACGGCCACAGTGGCCGATCCATTGCAAAGTCCGCAATCAGGCTCGGTGATGGCCGGCGTTACAGAGATCTGCGGAGCCGAATTCACCGGGAGTGTAAAGGTGTTAAAACATCCCTGGTTGTCGGTAGCAGTAACGGAATAGATGCCGCTGCAGAGGCTGCTCGCAAAATTACCGGTTTGCCCGTTGCTCCAGCTTAAGGTTGCGGTATTGGGCGGAGAGCCATTGCTGGTGCTTAACACATTTACCGTAGCGGCGCCTGCACAGTCGCC
>CAZFCR010000042.1:0-13728 GCA_964517305.1 uncultured Akkermansia sp. | reverse complement strand
AATGAAAGCAAACTTTTCTATATCAACTACTGGAGCGAAAAAGTTGAGTTTTATGAGAAACTTCATGCAAGACAAATAGGAAGAAATGGGGTGTCGAGAGAGCCTAATGTAACAACGTTGGTTACAAAGCTGGCCGGCGACTCAGTATAACTAACTAACGGACCATGAGACTGTCTGACACTGCGAATCCTGATTTAATTTAATTAAATTTTCTGAATTTGCTTCAGATACTGTATATCTCTAGGTATTTCTATATCCCTATCTTCGAAAGGGATCCGGTCCCAAGGATCATACCAGCGACCAGTTTTGTGTACGACAACTTCGGTAGTTTTAATTGTTGCTCTGAATTTAACCTTGTCCCCCACTTTTAAATTCAACTTTTTCCATTTATCAGAGTATTTAAAATATCGGGTTTCAGGGCGACCGTCAAGGTCGGAGCCTTCACATTTAATTTGTACGTAGTGTTTTGCCTGTGAGGGGTGGTTCTCTAGTACAATTACCTCATGAATATCACACTCTTTTTTGTAAATAGAATCTTCAAACATACTACCCTTGATTACACTGTCAAAAGTATAAAAGTGTTGTTAACGGGCAATTTTATTGTAAAATACCCTATCCTTTTACGTTAATTATCCCTCGCCTTGTTTCGGGGTGACCAGCCTCCTTAGCGCGGCCAAGAGCTTCAATTCTTCCATATCTAGGTTCGACATTTCATCAGCCGGGGTCACCCACGAAGCAGAAAAGCCCCTTCGATTCATATCGGAGGGGCTTTTCGCTTCTTGACTAACCACCAATTTAAAGTTCTTGGTCCCTTCGGTTCATTTCGGAGTGCTTTTCGTTTCACGGCGAACAATTTGTACTTCCTGAAATCATAAATTATACTGGAGGGCTTTTCGCTTCGTGACTAACCATTTGCCGTTTTGAAGCCCTTTCGATTCATTTCGGAGGAGCTTTTCGCTTCGTAGCAAACCATTTCCCGTTTTGAAGACTCTTCGATTGATTTTCGAGATACTAAAAGTTAAGTGCTGGAGTAAACAGAATGTACGTGAAAGCTTGTGCAGTTGAATCAAAAACGCACCACCGAAAAATTCGGAGAAGGCGTTTTTCGTCTTTTGGTAAAGACAATTTTTTTGAATGTTGTTGAGAAAAATTCTAAACGAGTTCTTTCTTTGCTTCCATGGTGGCCTCGGTATTCGAGTTTACAACAATGAGCACACGCGGGCTGGTGATGTTGGTGTAAATCAGTTTTGATATTTTTTTAATTCGTGCCAGTTTATCGAGACACTTGCGACGAAAAGGCGGAAAATAAGTGAACGCGAAAATGATTACAAAAAGGCCGGTAGCTATTGCGATGGAGTAAATAAGTGATGACATGGTTTTGGTTTTAGTTTATTATTATACTGTAAAGATACTGCGGGGGCCTGCGTTGAATGTTACAGTCCAACTGAATATTGTTGCATATATACCACATTGTGCGATTATCAATTCTATCCACGACACTAATAAAAAACCTCCCGGAAATTATCCCGTGAGGTTTTAAACGCTGATTAATTTTATTTCTGCGGAATGATGTCAATCACAACCGTTCTGTTATAAAATCGCTCTTCGGGATACTTGTTTCCGAAAGGCGCCAGACCCTGGTCTTCCCCAAAACCATGAACCTCGAACTTCACATCTTTTCTGCCTGCTTTGGCAAGACTTGCAACGAGTATGGCCTGTACATCACGGGCGCGGGCGAGTGCTAGTTTTTTATTGTGCGCTTCGTCTCCAATCACATCACTGTGACCATGGATGATCACCCTTCCGTTTTTCGGGATCTTTGGTGCAACGATCTCGCTCAGGTATTTTTCGTACATGTTCGCTGCTTCAGATTCGTTGAATCCGAAAATCACGCTGTAACGCATCCCCTGTTCGTTCTCGGCCGGTGTCCACAACGCCATGTGCACTTTAGTGTCTTTACGCACCGTGTTACCACTCTTTGTTTTACCCACCATTGTTACAACGTAGTCACCCTGTGTGCGGGTTCCTAAAATAGATTTGCCCGGAACAGCAACTGAGGTCTGCGTGTAAGGTCCGAAATACTGGATCTTGCCGTCAGAATCTTTCGTTTCGATCGACCATGAAGAAAATGCTTCATCGCTGCCTTCTACATTAAAAGTAATGTAGCTGTCAAGCGGCGCTTCCTGCACTACGGCCAGTTCAACCGGTTTCAGCGGCGCATCAGGTCCACTCTGAAATTCCATGAGCATTTCAGGCGAAGCGCTGGAAATAGAAACCCTTCTGTCACCCTCGCGGAGAAGTACCAGCTCCTGCGTTCCGCCTTCGCGTTGTGATGGCAGCTCTGGCTTAGCTCTTCCTTCGGTTACAATCCTCGAACCATTTATACCAAACACATCCACCAGGTATTTTTTAACTGACTCGGCCATGGCCTTGCCATCATCGTTACCTTGTTCTGATGAACCCACCAGCGATATTTTAGCGCCCGGATTTTTTCCCATCCTGTCGCCTACAATATTCAGAATGTTGTAATAAGCGATCATCTGTCTTTCTGAACGGCCTGATAAATTTTTAGGCTTAAACACTTCGAGCTGATCTTCTTTGAAAGAAGCCACTTCATTTGGTTTCAGTAAAACGTAACGCTCAGGGATCTCAGTTGAACCAAGATCAAAAAACACATAATTACGGAGCGGGAAAGTTTCTCTTACGCGGCGTGCAACCGGAATGTTCTCCGGAGAGTTCACTGAGAAGTTCACTGTAGGTTCCGCAACAGCAACTGCTGCCTGATCAGAATCCTCAGCAGTGTGTTTGTGTCCGCGTCCGAACTTAAATGCGATACCACCTCTTAAGGTTGTGATGTTCCATGACTCAACAGAACGCGGATCCTGTCCGAAATAAGGATGGAATGCCACGAAAGGAGAGATCACAAACTGTGACAGGCTTTTTGCACTGGAAAGAGAGATGTCGTAACCAGCTCCAACCTGCATGGAGATCAGCATGTTGTTCATGTCGCTGAATTCTCCTGACACCTGCGGATCTTCCGGCTGCTCAGGAAAATCGGGGTTCCGCTTCTGATGGAAATCAAATGATTTATCCATATTGAACGCAAAACGTGGCCCGGCGTAGAGATAAAAGCCCTTTTTAAAAGGCGCGAAACGAAGACTCGGTTCCACCGTAATGTAGCTGAGATTAGTGGAAAGATCTGCGGGACAATTACAAGGACTCAGCACCTGGTTAAACTTGCCTTTCCTGTTATCGTAACCTGCCTGGAGCATAACACCCCATCTTGATGTAGGACGGTGGTATTCGAACAGTGGCGCGAGATACAGACCTACGCCCTGTCCTTTATGGAACGCGGTACGGGTGAGGATATCTGAATTAAGTCGCTGCGTTGTTCCTTCGTGAAAATTAAAGTTAGCACCCGCGGCCACACCAAACCACCACGATGGTTTTACGATGGAATCGTTTTGTGCATTCAGGCCCGCAGCGCATCCTGCAACCATTACTGCCGCAAGCGAGAGGCTTTTGAGCAGATGACTGGCAGATCCCGCAAGGCGTGATCCTGTATTTTGAATATTATTGGTTTTCATAATGATTAAGGCTTATTGATGATATTAGTATTTGTTAAGGTCACAGATCCGTTCTGAACCAGCATTCTTCCAACTGCTGTTGAACCGGAACCCATGGTGATAGAGGTGAGGGCAAGCACATTTCCTTTAAAGGCTGTGTTGTCGCCAATGGTAGCAGAACTACCCACCTGCCAGTATACATTTTTGGCCTGTGCCCCACCGGAGAGGATCACATTTCCACCTGCGCCACCTACACTTGTAAAAGCTGAAGCAATCTGGAAGATCCAGAAAGCATTGGGGTCGCCACCTGCATCCAGCGTTAAGTCGCCAGACTGGATCAACAAAGTAGAAGTAGATTTATAAATGCCCGGAGCAAGCGTTAATCCGCCCTGATCTCCCGAAACACTTGCAGGTGCTGGTGTGGTAGCGCCTTCAGCATAAAGATAAGCTGCGCTCAGATCGAGTTTTGCCTGGTTAAGCATGGCTGCAACTCCTGCAGGCGCGCTGTCGTCTGACGCGAATATGGCGCCGTTAACCACAGTTGCCGGGGGAAAGCCGGTGATTGAACTCCGAACACCAGGGCTGATCCCTACGTTCATATCGTTGATCACACTCGGTCCTGCGTTGTTGCTGATACCAACTCCTGCAATGATACCGAAGTCTTCAGCTGAACGAAGATCAACACCTATTGTTGTTGTTGCCACCGTGTTGAACGACCACACATAATCATTCGCCATGGCTGTGCCGATGCTGTTTTTTACAGCCGTTGTGATGGTAGCGTTATAAGTTGCGCCTGCGACAAAGTTCACCGAAGGATCAAAGTAAGCGGTGTTTCCAGAATAAGTTACTGTTCCGGCTACCGATGAACTACCTGTTTTCATCAAAAATGAGGACGATGAAATAGTTGCCGGGTCCATCGTTTGGTCAAAGGTTGCCGAAACAACTTTTGCAAGCGCAACACCATTGGCGTTGTTCATTGGATCGGTGGATATTACTATTGGTGCACTTACAGGCGTCACAGTAGTGTTGCCCGTGCTGAACATCCATGTATAGTTGGATGCGATAGCTACTCCAAGCGTGCTCTGAACAACTGAAGTGATGGTAGCCGTATACGAAGTGCCTGCAACCAGATTAGCCGAGCTGGTAAAAACTGCGGTGTTTCCTGAATAACTCACTGTTCCGGCAACTGAGCCCGATCCCTGACTCAACAAAAAACTCTGACCGGTTATTGAGGATGCATCCATTGGTTCGCTGAATGTGGCGCTGATCACCTTACTAAGAGGCACAGCTGTTGCGTTGTTCGAAGGATCTGTATAAATTACAGTTGGCACTACGGTAACGATGGTGCTGCCCGTGGTAAAGGCCCAGATATAATCAGACTGAAGCGCGTTTCCCATAAAATCTTCCGCGCCTGCAGGAATTGTTGCAGTATAACTTGTATTGGATGTAAGCGTTGTTGACGGAACAAATCTTAAAGTAGAATCAGCTGCATTGTACGACACGGTTCCAGGAACCGCGGCGGAGCCCATCACTTTAAAAGAAGACTGTGTAAACGTTGCAGGATCCATTTTTTCGTTAAAAGTTGCAGTAATGACTTTATTAAGTGGTATTTCTTTTGCGCCCGGCTGCGGGTTGGTTGCTATGATCTCAGGACACTTTCCTTCAATGGCCTGATGTTTGTCTTTTTTGCAACCGAAAGAAAAAGCAGCGAGGGTGAGCGCTGTTATCATGGTGATTAGAACTTTTTGTGGTTTCATTTTTGTTTTATTAATCGTGATTAAATTATCACACGCAAAGAGAAGCTTTTCAAAAGCGGAAACCGTTACACAATGTTTTTTATTAGTTACATAAATCACACTAATGGGATTATATGACACGCAGAAAAAACAAAGTGCCAACCGTTTGGGTCAGCGCTGCAGCAGGTGTGATATTAGGTGTTCGGATTATCAACCAAGTCCATTACTCAAAAAAGATTAGATAGTTTCTACAGTTGCGCAACTGCCACCAATAGCCGCTTTGCCTGTTTATAGGAAGAAGGCGAAACACCGGTGATCTTCCTGAACTGATTAGACAAATGGGACACACTACTGTAATGTAATTTTTGAGAAATCTGTGTTAGACTCAGTTCGTTAAAAAGCAACAGTTCCTTCACACGATCTATTCTCTGTACGATAATTGATTGCTGAATGGTAACGCCCGTTACAGAACAAAAAACGTTTGACAGATAAGTGTAGTCGTAGTTAAGTTTATTGCTGATGTAATCCGAATGGTTGATGTCAGGAATTTCGTCGGGAAAGTAAATGATTTGTTTGATCGCCAACCTGATGTTCCTGATGATGTTCTTTTTATTGTCGTTTAAACGCAGTCGTGCTCTTTTAAGTTTGGGCTGTGGCAAAACGGTGACCGGTTTCAGAACTGATTTTTTCATCCTTGTGTGTGGCAGGTAATTTGAAAATTGTATCGTGTATTGTTCTTATCTGGGATGTCTTTAATTTACCGATCCTGAGAAAAAGCGCACCCTTGCACGATGCGCCCTCATATCTGATCTAAAACAAAAAGGTGAAACCGATGTAACCGGCGTTTACCTTGCGTGTGCTTTTCACTATTACGTTATAAGTGTTTCCCGTGGCGCCTGAAGTATTGTCGATGTTCACGAGGCCATAGAATCCACGATATCCAAGATCAAGACGCACGGTGTGTTTTTTATTCAGGGCAAACTCTAGTCCCGCCCCGTATGCAAGACCAATGTCCCTGCGCTTCACGGCCACAACTGCCTTGATGGAGTCATTGGCATCAGTTCCACTTGACTTGATATTTGATCCAATATTTAAACCAAGCTGTGGACCACCCACAATGTTCAGATTGACTGGAGACTTCTTGCTTGTGTTTAATGAGAGCATCAGCGGGATGTTGATATAAGTAAGACTCACCTCGCGTTTAATGGTGTTGTCAGTATATGTCTGATTGGTTTTATAATAATTAAGCTCAGCCTGGATGCCAATGTGTTTGGTAATGTTCACCGCCGTCATTACACCCGCGCCGTGGCTGATGGTGGCAGCACCTTTTACGGTTTCACCATTTGCAGTTCTGAAATTTAAGATTGTAAACGTAGGCATGTAACGAAATCCTATTTCAAATCTTCTGAGATCCGGGTTATCGTCATCGTCTGACATTCCGATGAGTTCAGGTGCGTATATTTTAGTGTTAACGGAAGCGCTGGTATTAAACAGACTCTGTGAGTTCATAGAACCCGCGATCAACATCACTGCTGTTAACCGACCGATTCCTTTTAAGTTTAAATTTTTCATGTATAGATTAATGTTTGATTATGGTGTAAAGGTCAGGCATTAGAAAGTGGAAAGCCTTACACAGTAATTTATATATCTTATACATATCCCACATTTTTGCGCATTCACATTTTTTCATAGTCAACGAAATACTAAAACCTGTGATTTATACAAGTCTTATCATTCAGAATGTAACCGAATTGGAGGAGGAGGTGCGCATCTTTGTAATCAAACAAAACAAATATGGAACCGATCAACATAACACCGCTCAATAACACTGTGTCATCCAACAAAATCAAATTACAGTCCTTCACGCCCAGCCGCACAGACTTCAGTGAGGAGCTAGCGCCGGATCTAAGCCTGACCAAAAGCGAAAATGAACTGGTAAAAAGGGCAGATACACGCTGGAACAAAAAAAGACATGAGATGATCAGGAACCAGATGTTCTCTTACTTTTTTCTTCTCGAAGGATCACGAAGCAATACAAAAGACAATCTGAAAAATTTAGCAGTCAGCTAAAATTCCGGTTTTTTATGTAGGATCTTCCTGCTTGAAGTTTATTCGTCCGATTTATATTGATGTTTTTTTACTAGCTTCAGGCTTCTAAAACCCATCAAGATGAAAAGAACACTTGCTCTGCTGGTCCTCCTGAATTTTTTTTCAATTTCTCATTATCATGGTCAGGATCAATACATCAGTTATAATCCCGTAACAGACAACGATGACACAGAAATACTTAAACAGATGCTCGGTTTCGACGGATTTAAATTTCAGATCAAGACCAGTCAGCCCCTGCACCTGAATGTACTCATAGAGGAATATCTCAACGATTCAGTTATCAGCCGATTCAATCATTTCGCAACCGCTGACACCTATCCTGCGGAACTGCATCCGATCGTCTTTCCAGCATTTGCAAAAGGAACCATTGACTTCCGGATCTATAGTCTGAGAAAAAATGATACAACCCAACAGGTTTACATTTCTTCGAAAAAAGTGGCGCTCGACAAAAAACTGAGAATCGATGCTGGAACATTTAATTACGAATGGAAACTTGCAAATGAAAACTTAACAGACACGCTTAAATTAAATGAAAAAACAGACCTTCTGTATTTTTCCAGCGCCGAAACTGACATCCAGAACGGCATGTCCCTGCAACGCTTCTGTAATGTGCCTAATATCATCAAACAAAAAAATTCAACCACCGGCGGACGTATTCAGCATTACTTTGTTTTATCCATTGTTTTGTCAGATAAAGTGAAAGCAGACTGAGCCATTTCTCAAAATGAGCGGCTTCGTGATACAGCCCCCCTGAAATTGAATTCGCCTATTGTTTGTTTGCGATTCATGAAATTGACGAGAAAATTTTTCTACCTTCCCTCTATCGATATTAACAGAAAATATCTGCTCAACATCCGGCCGGAAAAATTTTTCCTGTGTTTTGCCTTATTGTTCGGACTTATTTATCTTTTTGTAACGCCACCTTTGCAGGTGCCTGATGAACCCGCGCATTTCCTGCGTTCGTGGCAGGTTTCCGAAGGACAATTCACCGCCATTCAAAAAGATCAGCGTGTTGGCGGAGAGGTGCCGCTGAGTCTCGAGAAATTTTGTCACCCTTTCTGGTTGTCGATTTTTCCGGGAAAACCACTCAACGCTGATACCATGAAACACGCGGCCGGTATTGAACTCCAGCCGGAAATAAAAAAATTCAAGGACTTTAATAATACCGCTCTCTATTCACCGCTGTGTTATGCGCCACAAGCCCTCGGCATTTTTTTGCTCAGGATATTTGAAGTGAATCCATTTTATATTTTTTATTTCGCGCGACTGGCCACTTTTTTCACCTGGCTTTTGCTTGTGTTTTATGCGATCCGCAACATGCCTTTCCATAAATGGCTGATGGTTCTTCTGGCGCTGGTGCCTATGTCGCTTTACGTAAACATGTCCCTGAGCGCCGACGTGATGACAAACGCCATCTGTTTTCTTTTTATCAGTGTGGTTCTGAAATACACCTTCGATTCGCGGGTCATCAACAACCGGCGCATCCTTACACTCCTCGTTCTCTCTTTGCTGGTGGTTTCCCTGAAAAACATTTACATGCCGCTGGTATTGTTGCTGCTCATCATTCCGGGCTGGAAATACGAAGGCAAAAAAAATTATTATCTCGCGCTTTTAATGGTGTTTATTTGTTCCGGACTCACCGCGGTTTTCTGGAGTCGTCTGCTGCAATCCGCCTACATCACCTACGAAAATTACAACCCTGCTGTTCGCGACGATCTCAGCCTGGTGCCGGGAGCCGACATCGCAGGACAGATCCGCTTTATTCTTGAGAACGGTTCCTACATGGCGGAAGTACTGCTTCGTTCATTCGGTCACGCCTTTCAGATGTATGCGCCGGGATTTATCGGCACCTTTGGATGGCTCAGTGTTAAACTGCCACTTCCGGTGGTATTAGTTGGATACTTCCTGCTGGTGTTTACCACGCTGTCAGGTGAAACGGCGTCAAAAGCCCTGCTGCCGGCTCAGCGTGTTTTTTTCCTGGGTCTTTTTATAATACTTTTTATACTTGTATTTGTGTCTCAGCATTTACTCTGGGATCCTGTGGGCGGCGAACTCATTTCCAACATCCAGGGCCGTTACCTCATTCCATTGGTGCCTTTATTGTTACTGAGTTTCAGCGCCAAATTCATTCCCCGGCAATGGCTGCCGTTTTTAATCGGAGCGTATGTTATCTGGAGTACCTCTGTGGCCATTATCAGCATTTATTCCAAATTTTACTTCTAACAGGGGTCTAAAACCGGTCTTATCTGTTAATAATCCCCGGAATTTCAATTTCAATGCTATTTTTGCAAACTAAGAAAAAAATTATGAGAAAAATTGTAGCTGTGTTGATGCTCCTTATTGCAGGCAACACGTTTAAAGTAAAAGCCGACGAAGGCATGTGGCTGGTTCATCTGATTGGTGAAAAAACTTATGCCGACATGGTAAAAAGAGGATTAAAGTTAAGCAAGGAACAGCTTTACAGCATGAACAAAAACAGTATTAAAGATGCCATCGTGATCTTTGGTGGTGGCTGTACTGCTGAACTGGTAAGTAAAGAGGGATTGATCTTTACCAATCACCATTGTGGTTATGGCAACATTGCTGCCGCCAGTACTGTTGAACACAATTACCTTCAGGATGGTTTCTGGGCCAAATCAAAGTCAGAAGAGATTGCCTGTCCTGGTCTGAGTGTTCAGTTCCTCGTTAAGATCGAAGACGTGAGCGCCCAGGTGCTTGAAAAACTGAAAGACGTTGCGCCTGCAGAGATCACCGCTAAACTTCCCGGCATCCTCACAGAAATGTCGGCCAAAGCCTCAGCCGGAACAGGCTATGAAGTGCGCATCAGCAGCTTTTTTAAAGGCAACCAGTTTCTCCAGTTCACTTATGAGCGTTATAAAGATGTACGCCTCGTGGGCACACCACCGGAAAACATTGGTAAATTTGGTGGCGACACCGACAACTGGGAGTGGCCGCGTCACACCGGTGACTTCTCTATTTTCAGGGTGTACATGGGTGCAGATGGAAAACCTGCTGAATACAAAGCGGACAACGTTCCTTTTAAACCAAAACATTTTCTTCCTGTTTCGATTAAGGGATTAAACGATGGCGACTACGCCATGATCTACGGCTACCCGGGCGGTACCAACCGCTACGAAACCTCACACGGCGTTAAACTTAAAACCGATATTGAAAATCCTTCACTGGTCAACCTGCGCGATCAGCGCCTGAAAGCCATGCTGGCCGAAATGGTAAAAGATCCTGAAGTAAAGATCAAACTGGCTAGCTCTTACGCAGGGATTGCCAATTACTGGAAATTTTTTGACGGCGAAAGCAAACAACTCATCAAACACAAAGTATTTGAACAAAAACAAAAAGAAGAAGCCGAATTCGAAAAATGGGCCAAAGGAAAATCAGAATACGATAATCTCTTTAACAACATTCAGAAAACCTACGATGCCTGGAGGCCTTACGCTAAAGGTCGCGTATACCTGTATGAAGGGATTTTAGGTTCCCCACTGATTGCTTTTGCCTCAGGATTTAAAAACTTTGATGCCGCGCTGGCAAAAGCCGACAGAAAAAAAGAAGACATCGACAAACTGGTAACCACTACTAAAAACAACCAGAAAAAATTCATTGAGTCGGAAAACATTGTTTCGGATAAAAAGATCCTGGCCACTGTGCTGCACATGTTTTATACCGATATCGATCCTTCACAGCAACCAACCGCATTTTACGACAACCTGAAAAAGAACTACGGACCACTCGACAAACGCGAGACTTACGAAAAATACGCGGAAGATGTTTTCACCAACTCCATGCTGTTGGGAAAAAACGCGAAGTGGGATGCTTTTATGAACAACCCTGATACCGCTGCCATCCGTTCTGACATTGCCTACAAAACAGCAATGGCTTTCCTGAACAACTTCAATAACAATTACGGTAAATTTTACACCGATTTTACTGCCAACAACTACGCCTGGGGCAACAAATACCTGAAGGGCATTCTTGAGATGAAAAAAGGTCAGGCCATTTATCCTGATGCCAATTTCACCATGCGTGTTTCTTATGGAAACGTAAAATCATATTCGCCACGCGATGCGGTGAAATACAAAGAGATTTGTACCCTGAATGGCGTGATGGAAAAATACAAGCCGGGAGATTATGAATTTGACCTTCCTTCCAAACTGGTAGAGTTGGTAAAAAACAAAGATTACGGTCAGTACATCGATAAAAAAGCAAATGATGTAGTTGTGTGTTTTATCACCACCAACGACATTACCGGCGGTAACTCCGGATCACCCGTGATCAACGCCAAAGGCGAGCTGATAGGTCTTGCTTTCGATGGCAACTATGAAGCGCTCAGTCATAAGATCACTTTCGACAGCGAACTGAACCGCACCATTTGTCTTGATGTGAGATACCTCCTGTTTGTAGTTGACAAACTGGGAGGCGCTAAAAATATTATTGATGAACTGGTATTGGTAAAAAAATAAAGATCACGGAATTTATAAAAAAAAGCCATCCTCAAAACGGGATGGCTTTTTTTATTCATTCTGTTGCGGCTTTTACCATCCGATTTGCCGAACTTTTGCTTTGGTTTAAAAAATATAAAGGATAAACCCATAAAAAAAAATGTTGCCTTCTTAATAAAAGAAAGGTTTGCTGTCTGAGTAGTTTTTATTGCTCTCGGTTGGTTTAGGACTGCCGCGATAAAATTCGTTGAGTTCAATATCGAACTGTTCAACTATCAGGCTAAGCGCATCATAGGTATACGCACGCGGAATGCTCAACTCCATTGGTTTGCCATTTATCATGTTGCTTGATTTGCTGCCTGTACCCCTGAACATCTGATTTATACTTGAAACCGAAAACACATATTTGTTTCCATCAATCACCACTTCTTCGTTCGGAACGTTTTTGGTAAAAACAAACTTCGAAGGAGCATATGGAAAAGGGCCTTTAAGCTGATGTCCATATCTGTTTTTTACAACAATAGGAAACTCTGCAGATGAAGGGTTACCACGCTCAGCGACAAATTTTGCAGAATCTTCAGGCACAAAACCAATAGAGGAGTTGTACACGAAATCATTATCAGCCAACAGGTAAAATTTCTCTTTCATGGTGATGGCAGGATTAACCTTTAAGCTACTATCCACAAATACACCGCCGGTGGTGCCTTTCAACAGCGTATCAGAATGATTGCTGTATAAAAAATAGACAGGACTAAATCTATAGTTATGAAGATAAGCGCGAATGGTATTAATGTTGATAGCGGCCTGCTCCAGTCTTGCTTTTTCAGCCAGGTCGTCCTGCCCGCGCTTTTTTAGTTCATTAATGAGAATCTGGTTAGTATTCAGCCGGACAACCAAAGCACCTTCCTTTAACTGGTTGATCTGCCAGGCGGCCACTGTAATCCTTCTTTTGCGGAACTTTTCGTGAGACTTGGGTTCTTTGTAATCTTCATTGCCGTGGCTGCCGGTTACCGGTTGCGCAAAGGCGGGATTACAAAACACCAAACAAGCTAAAACAATCAGCGTTTTACTTAACATTTGAGCCATTTTCAAAATCATTTATTACTGGTGAAACAAAACACAGTTCCCCCTTGCTGTTTTCGGCCATTAAAATCATACCCTGACTTTCAATGCCTTTTATCTTGCGGGGAGCCAGGTTAGCTAACAAGCAAACTTTATGCCCGATGATGTCCTCAGGTTTGTAATAGGCTGCTATTCCGCTTACTACGGTTCTCTGGTCCACACCCGTATCCAATTTGAGTTTCAATAATTTATCGGTTTTGGGCACCGCTTCGGCTTCTAAAATAGTAGCGGTACGGATGTCCATTTTCGAAAAATCATCGAACGTGGTTTCAGGTTTGATTTCTCTGGCCTTGTTATTATTCTGCGCGTTCTCCATTTTACTTTTGCTGAGTTTATCAAGCTGAATCTGAATCTCACTGTCTTCAATCTTCGCAAACAGGAGTTCATCCTTGTTGATCACATGTCCGTCGTGCACATTATTTGTGTTCAAAGCAGCCCGCCAGCTCAATGGCTGGATGTTGAGTAAACCAAACAATTTTTTAGAAGTAAAGGGCAGAAAAGGTTCAGCGAGTATTGCCAGGTTACATGAGATCTGCAAAGCCACGTTCATAATGGTCTTCACACGCTGCTCATCTGTTTTTATAAGTTTCCAGGGTTCTGTTTCAGCGAGATATTTATTGCCAAGCCGCGCCACGTTCATCCACTCTGAAACGGCCTCACGAAACCTGAACTGCTCGATGGCTTTGGAGATCTTAGCCGGCGCCTCAGACAATTCTTTTAAAACATGGAGGTCTGTTTTAG
>CAZFCR010000041.1:0-13784 GCA_964517305.1 uncultured Akkermansia sp. | reverse complement strand
CCTCAGGCTATCGACTCGCTCAGTTCCATTCAAAAACAACTGTCATTTGGCAATACCTGTTCCAACCTGTTTGTTTAAAAAACTTCCATGAAACAGGAATTTTCGATCCCTCACGCTGACATCCTTGTTTTTACCAGTCCTTCCAACGCGCGTGCCTATTTTGGCAAATACAAACTTCAGCCTGATCAAACCGTAATTGCCATTGGCAGCACAACCAAACTTGCCCTTGGTGAATTTGGCGTCAAAGAAGTACATCTTTCTTTATCGTTCGATGAAACCGGTCTGCTTGAGACGATTCAAAAAGTGATCGCGCAGATCCCAGTGAAATACGATCCACGCAATCGCTGATCCTTCCGGTTTGAATTTTATTTTCCGTATTGTGTTACGTCTTCGGCGCTGATCTCTTTACCGCCTAAAATGATCAACCGTTCAATAACATTTCTGAATTCACGGATGTTGCCTGGCCATTTGCGATCCTGCAATAATTTTACCGCGTCTTTTTTGATCGCTTTTTTTGCCATGCCCATTTCTTCACAGATGGTGTTCAGGAAATACTCTGCAAGCGCGGGGATGTCGTCTTTTCTGTCATCGAGTGATGGCACGTGGATGAGGATCACGGCGAGCCTGTGATAAAGATCTCTCCGGAAATTCCCTTCTTCAATTTCTTTTTCAAGATCCTTGTTGGTAGCGGCTACCACCCGCACATTGACGCGTATTTCTTTATCTCCGCCCACACGCGTGATCTTGTTCTCCTGAAGCGCGCGTAATACTTTGGCCTGAGCGCTGAGGCTCATGTCGCCGATTTCGTCAAGAAACAATGTGCCTCCTTCGGCCAGTTCGAATTTACCCTTGCGTTGCGCGATGGCGCTCGTGAATGATCCTTTTTCGTGACCGAACAACTCGCTTTCAATCAGATCAGCGGGAATGGCGGCACAGTTCACTTCGATCAAAGGACCCTGGGCACGCAGACTTTTTTCGTGAAGCCAGCGGGCCACCAACTCTTTGCCGCTGCCATTGCTGCCGGTAACCAGCACCTTGGCATCAGTAGGCGCTACCTTTTCAATCATCTCCCTGATGGTGTCCATTGATTTTGAACTGCCGATCATTTCAACATTTTTGCTGATCTTCTTTTTCAGGACACGCGTCTCGCTGAGCAGTTCGGTTTTTTCCATGGCGTTGCGCACCGCTACCAGGAGCCTGTTCAGGTCGATTGGTTTTGCAAGATAATCGTAAGCGCCTTTTTTAACGGCATCTACAGCGGTTTCGATGGTACCGTGACCGCTCATCATGATCACGGCGCTGCTGACCCTCGCTTCCATCAGTTTCTGCAACAATTCCGTGCCGTCTATCTTTGGCATTTTGATGTCACTCAGCACCACATCATAACCATTCTTTAAAGCCATGTTCAGCCCCATCTGCCCGTCTTCCGCTTCCTCGACCTGGTGTTTTTCAAATTCAAGAATTTCTTTTATCGAACGCCTGATCGCCTTTTCATCATCTATCACTAAGATTTTTGCCATAAATATTATTTGTAATTTTTTTCAATAAAATCAAGCATCGCACCTTCTTTCAGCGAGTAAGTCGAGATGCGCAATTGTTTAAGATTAAATTCATGCAGAACAAAATCAACCATCAGGCAACAGATCACAATCATGTCGACGCGCATGGGAATGAGTCCTTTAAAATTTTTACGTTGTTCGAGACTTGAATTCTTAACCTTCCTTGATAAAGCCGTGTAGGATGCAATTGGCAGCGAGTATTCAGTGGTTTCGCCATCAAAGGGAGGTCCGTCCATTTCGCCGTGGATCATTTCAATAAACGATTCAAAAGCTCCCGATGAACCGATGAGTTCAACCGGCGGCCATTGCGTGGTGGCCTTTTTTAGAAGGGACAATTCTTCTGAAAGATAATGGGTAATGGCGGCTGCTTCTCTCACGGTAAGAACATCGGAAGGCGCAAACTTATTTAAAAGCCTGGCTGCGCCGATGTTAAAACTGTGTTTCCATAAGATGCCTGATGCGTTGGCCAGGATAAATTCCGTGCTGCCGCCACCAATGTCCATGATCAGCGAAATGCTCTGGTTTAATTTCACAGCCCCGCGAATGCCCGAATAGATCAGTTCCGCTTCCCTTTCCCCATCAATCACCTGGATGTGCAACCCGAAACGTTCGCGCGCCGTTTCAACAAATAAAGGTCCGTTGTCACCATCACGGATGGCCGATGTGGCGAAGGCCAGCACGTTGGAAATGCCCTCTGCTTTTATTCTTTCACTAAAGGAAGCCAGCGCATCGAGGCCCCGGTTAAAAGGGATCTCGCTGATGTGGTTGTGATTGACACTGATCTCCCCCAGCTTTACAGGCACTCTGGTATGGTAGATCTTGCGGTACGCTGTGCGGCTGATAACTTCCACAATCAGGAGGTTAAAAGTATTGGTACCACAATCAATGACAGCAAGCTTCATAAGGAGGCGGGTTAAAATTTAAGCAACAAATAAAACCAAAGACAAAGCGACTAATATAGATACTTTTTCTTTTATATACTTGCCGGGACGAGGCCTAATCAGTATATTTATAATTACAATCAGGCTATAAATGAACAGGATTTTTTACGTTTTTATTTTTCTTTTGTTTTGCTCAGTCATCACCGCACAATCGGTGCATGAGAATTATGTTGACGGGGTTGTATATGTAAAATTCAGATCAGGCGGATTAAAGGAACTCCGCAGCGCCGATCCTTTGAACCTGCCTCTGGCGAAGGTGCGTGAACTGGGCAACATGGCCGGTAAATACGGCATCAGTAAAATTACACGTCCTTTTTATGCCGCGAGCGACGATCAGCGGTTGTTCCAGGTGATTAAAATTCAGTTTACAGAGGCCGGGCGTGTTGAAGAACTAATTTCCGAACTAAAAAATTTAAAAGAAATCGACTACGCTGAAAAGGTACCGCTGGCAGTGGTTCACGCCACCCCGAGCGACTTTTTTTCATTTCCATCCAATACGGTGCACCTCGCTCAGATCAACGCCATGCAGGCCTGGGATGTTTTTAACGGCAATTCCAATATCACTGTGGCGATAGTTGACAACGCCGTAAAATGGACCCATCCGGACCTTATTTCAAATACTTACACGAATACCGCGGAGATTGCCAACAACGGAATTGATGACGACAATAACGGCTACGTTGACGACCGCAACGGCTGGAACGCTGCCGAAAACAACAACGATGCTGAACCTACGCAAAACAGCATGGATCACGGTACGCAGGTGGCGGGAGTTGCCGCGGCCGTCACAGACAATGCTACAGGAGTTGCAGCCATCGGCTGGAATCTGAAGATCATTCCTGTGCAATGTCAGCCTGATGGCGGCGGGGTCTCAGGCATTCAATCCGGTTACGAGGGGATTCTTTACGCTGCGAAAGCACGCGCGAGGATCATTAACTGCTCTTGGGGCAGTCAGGGAGCGGCTTCTATTACCGAACAGGCGGTGATCAATTATGCCTGGAACAGGGGCTGCCTGGTGATTGCTTCTGCGGGAAACCTGAACAACAACACCGTTTCTTATCCGGGCGGATATAACAATGTGTATTGTGTAGGGGCAGTAACCAGCAGCGATGTAAAACTCGGCATGTCGTGTTTCGGCAGCTGGGTGGATATTTTTGCGCCCGGTGACAACATTACCAGTACCATTCCGGGCCCATCCTATTTTACCAACTCCGGCACATCGCTCGCAGCGCCAATGGTGGCGGGACTTGCGGGCCTGATGTTATCGCGTAGCCCGAACATGACACAAAGTAATGTCATCAACTGTATTAACTCCACCGCCGCGAACATTTATACTGTCTCCGGCAATAGTCCTTATGCCGGGCAACTGGGCGCGGGACGAATAGATGCCTATGCGGCCATGAACTGTGCTGCTACTTTTTCAGCCATGCCGCCGGTAGCCAATTTTTTTGCATTTCCGCGCAACACCTGTCCAAATACCCTTATCAGTTTCACAGACAGTTCGCTTTACCAGCCTACCAGCTGGAGCTGGAGTTTTCAGGGCGGTACACCCGCGACATCGAGCGCTTCCAATCCTGCGGTGCAGTGGAGCAATCCAGGCACCTATTCTGTTTCGCTTACTGTATCCAATGCCAGTGGCAGCAATTCTATCACCAAACTCTCTTACATAACGGTTGCGGGCCCCGGGGCCCTTCCCTTCCAGGAAGGATTTCAGCAGACGCAGTTTCTCCCTGCAGGATGGACGCCCAACAACATCATGAACGACGAAATTTACTGGCAGCGTGTGACAGGTCTGGGCGGTTTTGGCACCAGTTCTGCCTGTGCCATGTTTGATAATTATACCTACACCTCTCCGAACGACCGCGATGAAATGTGGACGCCGAAGTATACATTCACCAATGTGGCAACCGCGCGACTGCGTTTCGATGTGGCGTATGCGCGGTACAATGCGACTTTTTCTGACAGTCTGCAGGTAAAACTTTCAACTGATTGCGGCGTGACGTGGAGCAGCATTTACCTGAAAGGCGGCGCGCAATTATCCACCCGTCCAGATATGTTCAGTTTTTTCACGCCCACCAGCAACCAATGGCGGCGGGATTCTATCGACATTTCTCTTGTTACTGCGGGACAGGGCAATGTGATGTTCAGTTTTATCAACCGCGGACATTTTGGTCAGCCTATTTATCTTGACAACATCAATCTTGTTTTCCCAACGCCGACGCTGTCGGTGGCTTACACCAGTGTTACCTGCGTTGGATCTCAGGTAACGTACAGCAGCAGCAGTTTATCAACGGGAAGTTATACCTGGCTGAGTACCGGGGGATCGCCGGCTGTTTCAAACGCCAGCAGCGCGGTGGTTTCGTACAGCGCACCGGGTATTTATACGGTTATACTGAATGGCGCTAACGGCACGTCTGCGGCCAGCATCACAAGAACCATCAACGTGGTGGCCTTCCCAAACCTTAGTATCAGCGGTGCGGGTACGGTGTGCAGCGGGGATTCTGTTCAGCTTACGGGTAGCGGCGCTGCCAGTTATTCATGGAGCACCGGCGCATCCGGTTCAGTCATTAATGTTGCGCCTCAGTCGAATACCGTTTACACACTCACAGGTGTAAATGGCGGCATTTGCAGCAATACCGAAACAATCAGCGTCACCGTTACAGCATCACCAACACTCGCGGTAACGGATTATACTGTTTGTCCTGGAAACAGCGCGACACTGACCGCCGGCGGTGCGGGCACTTACAGCTGGAGCAATGGTGCAGTTACCGGCACAATGAGCATCAGCCCCGCAGCCAGCACCATTTATACTGTTACGGGAACCATTGGCGCGTGCTCTGACACAAAAACACTCAACGTGTTTGTTCCGGCCATCAGCATCAGTGCCAGCAGTGAAACCTTATGTGCAGGAAGCCAAGTAACCTTAACGGCCAACGGCGCCAGCAGCTACACCTGGAATGGCAATACCGCTTCGGCAACTGTGGCTGTGATACCGGCCAACAACAGCACCTACAGTCTCAGCGGTTTTATGGCCGGATGTCTGCTCAATACAAGTAAAACACTCAGCGTTAATCCGCTGCCTGTAAGTTTGGTTTCCACCAGCAACTCTGCCTGTGGCAATGATTGCACGGGAATGGCCGCCGCCCAGACCACCCTGGGTGTCGCGCCTTTTAATTACACACTCATGCCAGGCAATTGTACCACGCTGCCATGCGACAAACTTTGTCCGGGATCATACACCCTTCAAACCTCGGATGCCTCAGGTTGTTTGAACAGCGCATCTTTCAGCCTGGGCACGTCTCCCGAACTTCAGACCGCCATTAGTTTTACGCAGGTAAGTTGCAGTACCTGTTCTGATGGCATTTTGAGCGCATCTGTATCCGGTGGTGTGCCGCCTTTCAGTTATGCCTGGGCTCCTTCGGGCGGCAGCGCGGCCATTGCAAGTGGACTTGCTGAAGGTTGTTACACCGTAACAGTTACGGATGCGGGGGGCTGCACTAGAAAAAACGTTCAGTGTCTCAGCTTCGGTACGCTGCTCGCAGAACAAGAGGCCGACAATTTTGGCATTTACCCTAACCCTGCCAGCCATACCGTGAAGATCAAATTTAAAGGAACCCGTGAGATCAGAGTTTACAACAACCTGGGTCAGCTGGTAAAAGATGGCGGCAAACACCAGCGTTCAACCGAACTTCACATCAGTGAACTTGCCCGCGGAATTTATTACATTGAATTAAGTGACGCCGAAAATACATTACGAAAAAAACTGATCCTCGAATAAACACACAAAATAAACACACAAAAAAACCAATATGAAAAGTTTCAAATTATTGTTTGCTGCCGCCGCGCTTTTGTTGAATGCTGGCTTAAGAGCGCAGGGAAATCAATTGCCTCCTGTAAACCAGGGCCAGTTACCTAACCGCGGATGCGGCACCGGTATCCTGCCCCAACAATTTGAAACATGGGTAAAAAGCATTACGCCTGTTCCCGGAAAATTCAGCCAGAATCAGATCCACTCCGTGTTCAACATTCCGGTGATCGTGCATGTGATCCATAACAATGAGTCGGTGAACAGTGTGACCGCTACCACGGGGGGCAACCTGAACGCTGCGCAGATCATTGACCAGATCAATATTCTGAACCGTGATTTTAACGGAAACAATGCAGACACCAGTCTCATTCCTTCTGTATTTAAACCCGCCCTCGGAAAATTTCAGTTCAACTTTTGTCTTGCCGTGGTGAATCCTACCGGCGGTGTTCTGGCAGAACCAGGCATTGAAAGGATCAACCGCGTGGCCAAAGGCTGGACGGCGCCACCGTATGGCATGAACTACATCAGCACTGTTATCAAACCCGCCAGCATCTGGGATCCGACACGTTACCTCAACATGTGGGTTTGTGGCATCAGCGGCGGGATCCTTGGTTTCGCTACTTTTCCAAATCCAGGTACATCTGGTCTCGCCGGTCTTCCTCCTCCTTACGGCTCAATGACCACCGACGGTCTGGTAATGCGTAATACTGCTTTTGGCAGCATTGGCACAGCCGTGAACGGCGCTCCTTATAATCTCGGGAGAACGGCCACGCATGAAGTAGGACATTGGGTAGGACTACGTCACATCTGGGGCGACAGCAACTGCGGCACCGATTATTGCACCGATACCCCGCCCGCTCAGGCTCCGAATTACAATTGTCCGAGTCATCCTTACAAACTGGGTGTCTGTAATGGAAACAGCACAGGCGAAATGTTCATGAATTACATGGATTATACCAACGATGCCTGTATGTACATGTTCAGCAACGACCAGAAAACCCGGGCCCAGCTCATCATGAGCAACTCCCCGATGCGTGCCAGCCTGCTCACCTCAACGGTATGTAATCTTCCGGCAGTATCGGATGAAATTGGCATACTTTTTATTGGCAGTCCCACCTATTCACAAAACATCAATTGCAACAATTATATCAATCCTGTTGTGATGGTTCATAATTTCGGATCCAACACCATCACCACTGCCACTTACAGTTTTAATGTGGATGGCGTGAACACACAAACCATGGCCTGGAGCGGCAGCATGCTTCCCAATACATCTGCCACCATTACACTGCCACAGATCTCAAATCTGAGCAATGGTCCGCACCAGTTTTTTGTGGGTGTGTACAACCCCAACGGCCAACCTGACCCGGTACCAGGAAACAACAACAGCAATCAGCCTTTCACCATTTCCAACTCTTTTACCATGACACCATCGGGTCCTGCCTTTATCTGTCCCGGCGGCAGCGCGTCGCTTACAGTTTCAGGCACTGCGGCGGGTTATACCTGGATGCCGGGTGCCATTCAGGGCACCATCGCATCTGTAAACCCGAGCGTAAGCACGGTGTATACGATTACCGGCGGCACCGGCACCTGTGTTAACACAGCCACCATGCTGGTAAGTGTTGGTAATACAGTTGTGATCGCTGTCAATTCAGCGAGCATCTGCTCCGGCCTTCAGGTGGTGCTCAGTGCCAGCGGCGCTGCATCCTATACTTGGAGCACCAATCAAAGTAACACGCCTTCTATTACCGTTACTCCTACTGTTACTACCAGCTACACGGTAAGTGGCTATAGCAACGACGGTTGTTTTGCCAGCACGGTAACACAGGTAACAGTGGTGGCTCAGCCAAACCTGTCAGTATCTGTTTCTCCTTCAGGATCCCTATGTCCGGGCGGAACTGCTACCATCACCGCTTCCGGCGCAAGCACGTATACATGGGACAATGGTTCAAACGGCAACGCCATTGTGGTGAGTCCAACCATCAATACTACCTACACACTTTCAGCTGAAAACCAGGGTTGTTCGGCTTTTGGAAGCCAGACAGTTTTTGTGGGTTCTTCCTCACTGAATATTGTAATCAGTCCGAACCCAGCCACCTTGTGCGCGGGAAGCAATTTGATTCTGACGGGTACCGGTGCCAATACGTACACCTGGAACGGCGGTTCAAATTCCCCTTCCATCAGTGTATCACCCCTGGCTGATACAGGTTACACTGTAAACGGCACCAATGGCGCATGTTCTGCCAGTGCAGCGATCACCGTTTCTGTACTTCCAAATCCAACGCTTGTGGTGTCAGCCGCACCCGCTTTATCGGTATGTGCAGGCGATGCCATGACGCTGACAGCGGCCGGTGCCAATACCTACCTCTGGGATAACGGTAATACCGGCGCATCCATACAGGTAACACCCACTGTGAGTACGATATATACGGTTACAGGGAACAGCAACGGCTGTGCAGTCACTGAAACAATCGGCATCACCGTGACCGGTTCGACCTTACAGCTTGTAGCCAGCAGTAGTTCGCCAAGCATTTGCGCGGGCGGCAACATCGTTCTCAGCGCCAGCGGTATCAGCAGCTACACCTGGAGTACAGGTGCTTCAAATACATCCGTAACCGTTAATCCTGGCACCACAACTACCTATACCCTTTTTGGCGATGACAACGGCTGTACAGCGGAAGCCTATCTTACAGTATCTGTAGTACCCTCACCTACACTGGCACTCTCAGTATTTCCATCCACATTATTGTGTCCGGGCCAGACCGCTACATTAGCCGCTAATGGCACTTACAGCGTTTACACATGGTCTAACCCGATCGTGAACAGCCCTTCAGTAGCTGTATCTCCGCAGGTGAACACCAATTACACTGTATCGGCTTCAGGCTCTCCTGATGGCTGCACTACAAGCAGTGTGGTTGCCCTCACCATGACCACCGGGCCTGTTTCTGTTCTTACCAGCACCAATACCTATTGCGAAGATTTTTGCAGCGGCGTGGTGAATGCGATGAGTTCAGGCGGCACTGCTCCGTATACCTATAGCCTCAGCAACGGCACATGTTCTACATTGCCTTGCCAGAACCTGTGTCAGGGTTTGTACACCCTCTTTACCATTGATTCCCTTGGCTGCAGGTCGTATAATTATTTCTCCATCGAATGTAATGGCCTCAGCACCGGGCTGGAGGATCTGAATGTTCTTGCGGGAACAGACATTTATCCCAACCCTGCCAGCAACGAACTGAACATCCGTGTTCCGGCGGGCAAGTTCAGTTATACGTTGTACAATTATGCCGGTCAGCTGATCACCAAAGGACAGAGTGACGATAACACAGCTCAATTAAAACTGGACGCTTATGCGCGCGGGCTTTACCTGGTGATAATTGAATCGGGGAATAATCAGATACACAAGAAAGTGCTCATTGAGTAAAAGTCATCTCAAAAATAGATTTTAGATGATTTATAATGTATTTTTTCTCCAGCCGCGGCTATTTCTTGCCCGTACTCGCGTAGCACGGGCAAAAAAAAAGCCGAAGCACGAAGGAAAAAGACGAATAAAGCGCCAATAACTGTTTTTTGAAATGGCTTTAAATTTTTTAGTTCAGTTCCTTCACCAGTGAAAAATCGATCTTGTTCATGCATTTGAAATGCCCGAGCGGGCAGCGGCCGTAACCGAGTTTGGAACAGGGCCGGCAAGCGAGATTTTTTACTTCCAGTATTTTATTTTCAGGACGCGGAAGATAAGGTGCCATGCCAAACTCAGGAATGGTATTGCCCCATACGGAAATGATCTTTTTATTAAAGGCTGCTGCAATGTGCATCATGCCGGTATCAGAAGTAATCACCCATTCGGCCTGGCTGATCACTGAAGCGCTTTGACTGATGCTGAATTGCGCGCTGCCATTGATCAGGTGCGGGAATTTTTTTCTGAGTTCATCAGCAATAGGTTTATCTGACAACCCGCCCAGCATCACCACAGGTAAACTGGCGTTCTCACAAATGTATTGCAGTTTTGTAAGTGGAATTTTTTTAGTGAAATAAGAACCACCGATCACGAGCGCGATAAATCTGGTGGGCTTGTTTTTAAAAAATAAAGCAGGAACGTCCACACGGTCGTTTTCAGAAATATAATATTCAAGCCCCTTGCCATCGTTTTTTACATTCAATGGTGAGATCCCGTCGAAATAACGGTCAACAATGTGTTTATCAGGAAGCAGACTGACCAGTTTTAAATTCACTGCCAGAAATTTCCGAAGGTTGAGTTTATCAAAACTGTATACTTTCTGACGCAGATTCATTTTCAGACGCCAGCTCCTGAGGTTTTTGTGCAGATCGATGATCAGGTCAAATTTCTCCCTGAGCAAAGTATCTTTAATTTCCGCCAGGTTGTAACGGAATGTCCATACTTTACTGAGGTGAGGGTTATCCGCCACAATGCCACTGAATACTTCCCGCGTTAAAAAATGGACCTCCGCGCCGGGCATCTGTTCTTTAATGGCCCTAATGACAGGTGTTGTTAAAACGATATCGCCAATAGAACTGAAACGTATGAGCAGGATCTTTTTCACACCAGCTAATTTAAGGATTCTGAAGGAGCTTTCTTTTCGCTCAGTGTTTTCAGATAAGAGTTGAGAAATATTGCTGCCAGGATAATGAGTACCCCGATGTAAAAAGTAGGTTTTAATTCCTGGTTCTCGCTGTAAAAAAGAATGGCCCAGATGATCCCGTATACCGTTTCAAGATTTACGGTGAGCACAATGGTGTACGGACTGATGTATTTGGCGAGATTAACCGAAGTGATGAAGGGGAACACGGTACAAACGAGGCTGAGAATAAGAATACCAATCACCGAAGGCGAATCGAGCACAAAAAACTGAGCATTAAAATCACCCCTCAGCAGAATAAAAACCGAAAGTCCGAGGAACGCCGCGCTGATCTCGTAAAAACTGATCACTCCCGGCCGCAGGCGGTGGGCCATGATGCCATTGAGCACCCCAAACAAAGCCGATGTAAACGCGGCCGCTATCCCCAGAACGATGCCTAACCAGTATTCTGTTTGAATGGAAAAAATAAGGCCGATGGCCGCGATGATGATCAGGCCGATCACCACTTCGTAAGCGCGCACCTTCCGTTTAAAAAACAGGGGCTCTATTACCGAACTGAAAAGTGTGCCGGTACTGAAAGCCACCATGGTGACACTGATGTTGGAGACTTTGATGGCCCCGTAAAAACTGAGCCAGTGGGTCATGATGATGATGCCGATGCCGCTTAATTGTAGGATCTGTTTTTTGCTGATGCGGAGGTTCTGCCGGGTAAACAGCAGATACAGATACATGGCGGCAATGGTAACGAGCATTCTGAACCACACCAGCTGCCAGGTGTTGACGGTGATGTAACGCCCCAGCACGGGAGAAAAACCCCATATAAACACCACCAGGTGAAGCAGCAGATAGTGTTTGTTTATTCCCCTTAACATTTAAAAAGAATGCGAAGTTAAGGGAAAGAAGGCGATAAACAATATTGTTTAGCTCACCAGTTCGGGCTGCAGTTTACGGCAAAGTTCGGCGCAGTTGCGGCAGGCTTCGGCAGCCTGTTTACATTGCCATAAATTGGCGTGAAGTCCGTTTTCTTTGGCACAAACCACACACATTTCTTCACATGCTCTGAACAACATTTCAAATCTGGCAACGCCTACCGACATGATGCGCGCAGTTGCAAGGCACATGGCCGAACATTCGCGGCTCAACAAAATACATTTGCGCATGTTCTGCACATCGTTCTCAAACAAACAGGCTGTTGCACTTTTTTCGCAGGCCACTGAGCAGGCGTGACAGGCTTCTATAAATTTATCCAGGTTTTCCATAATACTGCTTATACGAGCAAAATCGTGCCAGAATAAGCGCCATTAATCTTTAGCCAGAAAGGAAAAATTATCCGGTGTAATTTTTGAAAAATCAGGTGCTGCGCAAAATGTTCCTCCTGTTATGGAAATTTTTACACAAAGCCGTGAGGTATTAAACGGCCGGACCAGAATTGCTTAAGCCCAGGATGACCGAAATGATCAGCAGGAGCAACAGAAGCCAGAAAAAAAGACCAATCATCATACCCTTCTCCTTTTGAGGCGGACCCTTGCGCAAATTAGCGCGGCTGTAAGCGGATGCTGCGATAAAATACACAAGGGCCAGACACAACATCAAAACCAGGTCGATGTGAAAATAACGGGGTCCCAGGGGCTGGATCCAGAGCTGGGCGCTGAGAGAACAAACAAACAAGAGGAGAAAAAAATAAACAGAACGAAGCGAACTTCCGCTTGCCTTTATGCGCCGTGCGTAAAACAGACTGAAAAGCACCGCCAGCAACAAGGAAGTTATGATATAATGTCCGTCCATTTTTGATCTGATTAAGCTTTGCTCCTGTAAATATACAATTCCACTTCCTTTATCAGGCAGCTATTTTTTGTTTCATTCACCGAGCAGCCTCAGTGCTTTTTTCAGGTCAAAGCCTTTACCGAGCACAGGTTTAAAAATATCACCCATTTTCTGAATGCGCTTCAGGGCATTGTAAATGGTAAAATCTGAAGGCAACAACCCAGGTTTCACTTCTTTCCACAACAGGGGCATTGAAACCGTAGCGCCCTTGCGGGGCCGCAGGCTGTATACCGAAGAAATGGTCTGACCTTTCCTGTTCTGAAGGTGATCGAGGTAAATTCTTTTATTGCCACGTTTTTTCAGATTTCTTTCCAGTGTTGTAAAACCGGGCAGTTTCTCCTGTGTCAGCAAACAGATCAATCTTGCAAAATCTTTCAGCTGGTCGTAGGTGTATTTTCTGCCGGCCGGCGCGTACACGTGAAGGCCGCTGGCGCCGGAGGTTTTGCAATACGTTTCCACCCCCGCTTTTTTAAAAACAGCCCGCACGGTTTGCGCGGTTTCAACAACCTGATCAAAAGTGTTTTTATCAGAAGGGTCGATATCGATGATCAGGTAATCGGGTTTGTCGGGATTTGAAATTACAGAATGCCAGGGATTGATCTCGATACAACCCAGATTATTCAGGTAAGTAAGCGTAGCGGCATTGTTGCAGATAATATAATCGATGTATTTTTTTGTGGACGGTGAATAAATGGCTTTACTTTTTACCCAGGCGGGTGCCTCATCTCCCGCGTCTTTATGAAAAAAACCACCGTCCCTGATGCCGTTGGGATTACGTTTTAAACTCTGCGGCCGGTTTTTAAGGTGAGGCAGAATGTATTTAGAAACAGACCTGTAATAACTGATCACATCTTGTTTGGTGATCTTTTCATCAGGCCAGAAAACCTTGTCAGGATTAGTGACGCGGACTTTTATTCTGCCATAAGTGACAAAGGTTTCGGCTTTGGTACTTTTTTTAATGCCCGGCTTTTTTTTAGCGGTTGTTTTATTTTTGACTGCTGTATTCACCTTTGTAACGGCATTTTTTTTAAGTGGCTGGATAGCGCTCATGGTT
>CAZFCR010000040.1:0-13941 GCA_964517305.1 uncultured Akkermansia sp. | reverse complement strand
GTAGGCGGCGGCGGTCAACCGGCCCTCGGTGGTCAGGGTGTCGTCGATGTCGGTGAGGATTCCGATGATTCGAATTTCGGAATCTGATGGGAACTGGGAGAGGGGTTGCATTCAGTGTGAATTGATATTCAGCGGTGAAACGCAGGCTGAGGTTGGCCTGACTCTTTTTATCGATCTTTTCTTCGTTGATAAGATAACTCATGCTGGTTTCAGTGAGTGGTCCGTTGCTGCTGTAAATGGTTTCGGTATAACCGTTGGTAACGCGGCGAACACGAAGAGGTTTATTCAATACAAAGGCCGAGGTTAAAAAAATCTGATCGGTGATGCGGTTGCGCAGGCCTGCATGAATGTTGATGTTTGAATATTTTTCGGTGATGTCGTGTTCGGTTGATCGTTTTAAGCGGGTGAAACCCGTTTTGGTGGTTGGACTTTCTTCAACGTACGAATAATGGTGGGCGGCGGAAGTGCGGGAGAATGAAATGCCAAAAGCGGCATTCAGTTTCTCGCCTTTACCTGTAATTGCTTCCAGGCCCAGACTGAAGCCTGCGCTGTATTTTCCTGCCGAATCGTAGGGTGTGCGGTTAATCACGCTGCCTTCACTGAGCACCTCCTGTTTTTCGGAAATGTTGGAGAAAGTGTTATTAAATATTAACCCCGCGTTTACATTCCATCTCAGCCGGGAACTGGTGTCTGATTGTGCCGGCAAGATCAGGCCATTCAGCATCAACAGGCAGAGGTGCAGCCACCTGCAGTTTTTATTCCGGATCAGCATTCGCCATGTCATCGCAGCAGCATCTTCAAATTTAATGCCACCGCGCTGTTCAGAACCGGAGAATGCCCACGGTTACGTCGTCCACCTGATCGTGCTGCCCGCGCCAGTCGGTGAAATGCGATTGAAGTAAGGCAACCTGTTTCTCGGGATGTTCATTTGAGATTTGCTGGAGCAAGGATTTAAGTGATTTGGTTTTGAATTTTTTTGCCGTGGAACCTCCAAACTGGTCGGCGTAACCATCGGTGTATAGGTATACAGTAGTTCCCGGTTCAAGCTCAAGTTTATGGTCGGTAAAAGGTTTTGGATTGGCGTAGAACGCAACAGGTTGTTTGTCGGCTTTTATTTCACGGAGCTCGCCATTGTGAACAATACAAATGCCGTTGTTGGCCCCCGCCCAGGTAATGCTGCCGTTCCGTTTGTTAATCACCAGCAGGGAACAATCCATGCCGTCCTGTATGTTCTGGTCGCTCGCATTCAGATTGTCGATGATGATCTCTCTGGCTTTTGTGAGAATATCTGATGGTGTATCGAGTCTGAATTGTTTGATTGATTTTTCAAGTGCCTGGTAACATACCACGCTCATAAGTGCACCTGGGACACCGTGGCCGGTGCAATCGCAGACCGCGAAATAAAGCCGGTGCCTGTGCTCCTCAAAAAAATAAAAATCACCGCCGATGATATCTTTGGGAAGGAATAATACATCGGCATTCAGCTGCACTTTAACATCGCGCATTTGCGGAAGAATGGCACTCTGTAATCTCTTGGCGTAGCTGATGGAATCAAGGATCTCTTCGTTCTTGAGTTCAACCATCTGTTTCTGCGTTTCTATTATTTCTTTTTGTTTTTTCGTCACCACAAAACGGTACAGGAAAAACATGGTTACCAGCGCCACAATGATGAGGATGGCGACCAGGGCAATGCGCAGCGAACGCGCCTTCAGTAATTTTCCTTCAGCGGCTTCAAGTTCCAGGTTTTTTAATTGTTCTTTCTGCTGGAATTTGATGCTGTCGGCAAGATGCCGGCGTTCATAATCGTATTCGAGTTGCTGGCGCTGGATCTGCTGCACTTTGTTGACCCGGGCGTTAGAATCTCTGAAGGCCAGGTGATTCCTGATCATTCCGGAAAACTTTTTCAGGTCGTTTTTTTTCTCGTAAATATTGGCAATTGCAAGACTGAGGAATTCGAGGTTATTAAACATCTTGTTTTTAAAACTGATGTCATAGGCTTTTTGAAAGTACTCGAGGGCTTTTTCTTCCTGCCCCAGACTGGTGTATTCTTCGGCGATGTTGATGTTAAGGGTGACCACATCGTTCATCACAGTCGCCAATGGTTGCATTTTTAAAAAAGACTCAAGTGCTTTCTGGTGCTGGTTGCGAGATGACAGCAGGAGGGCTTCGGTAAGAAAAAGATTAAAGCGGGTACTTGAACTGGTATTTTCGTTGTAATATTTTTTCGCCTCTTCGAGATAGTAGGCGGCAGAATCAAGATTTTTAAGCAAACGGTAAGAGGTGCTGAGGTTGCTGTTGGAGATCATCTGCATCTCGGCATTTTTCTGAAGGTCAGAATAATATTTGGCCTTCATAAAATAATCTTTCGAACGTTCAAGGTCGCCGGTGCGCCTGTAAATCATCCCGCAATTGGCATAAATGCTAGGCGCTGAAGAAAAATCTCCTGTTTCTTCGGCGATCTTAAGGCTGTTCAGAAAATAAGTCAGCGCCGTGTTCAGCACTTCGTTGTTTAGATAAGCTACGCCAATGTTGTTCAGCGCAAGCAGCATGCCTCTTTTAAATCCGATCTCTTTTGAAATGCGGTAACTTTCTTCCTGGTGAAAGATGGCACTTTTAATATCGCTGATGTTGGCATAGGTGATGCCAATGCGGCGGTGGGCCACACTCAGGCGTTTGAGATCATTCAGTTTTTTGGAAAGCTCTATCGCTTTTTCGGCATAATAGATTGAGGAGTCTGCCTGATCGTAACTGTAAACAGGCCAGGCCAGCTCGTTGTAATAGTCTACGCGGCTGGTGTCGTGTAGCTCATTGCCTTCCAGTGCCCTCAGAATTTGTTCACGTGAAAGATCCTCCTGTGAAAAAAGAGGCGTAAGGCTCATGAATACAAAAAAGGTAAGTAGCCGCTTAAACATGCTTAAAGTATGATTAACTGAAAAACCCATGCCTGTTATTCACGCGGGGTGAATTGTCTGCGTAATTTGTTTATAATCAATGCCGTTTGTCAATGCCCCACATCATTTTATTACGGAGCGTGGAAAAGAAATGCTGGCCCTCGAGATTGATGAGATTGAGCCTGAAATGCGCTTTTTTGATCTTGATCTCGGTTTCTGAAGGCACCCTGGCACTGCGCGAGTCGAGCGAAATATTAAACTCATCGGTGCGGCCCGTTACTTTAAAACTGATCTCTTTGTTGTTGCTGATCACAATCGGTCTTACAGTAAGGTTATGCGGCGCAATGGGTGTGATGATGAAGTTGTCGGAATCCGGCATCATGATGGGGCCGCCGCAGCTCAGTGAATATGCGGTTGAGCCGGTGGGCGTGGAAACAATGAGTCCATCGGCAAAATAGGAGTTTAAAAAAATATTGTCAACGTAGGTATCGATGTGGATCATCGAGCTGTTGTCTTTTTTATGGATGCTGAATTCATTCAGGGCATAGTTCACATCCTTAAAAAATTTGTTACAACCGGTTATCTCAATGAGTTCTCTTTTATCAAGCGTAAATTTTTCTTTTAATAATTGCTGCAATGCTTTGGAAAGATCTGTTTTATTTACTGTGGCAAGAAAACCAAGGCGACCGGTGTTGACACCGAGAATGGGAATGCCGCTTTTACGCACCAGTGTTACTGTTTCCAGCATGGTGCCGTCGCCGCCGAGGCAGATAAGGTAAAAAGCTTTTGAAATGAGTTCTTCCGCGCTTGAAAAAGTGTCCATGTTCAGCTGGAAGTTAAAGGTGTTGCGCAGGTATTCGTAATAAGTTTCATGGATGATGACATCCACACCCTCCGATTTAAGGTAATTGTGGATGAGCTCAACATACTCCGTGTGATTGTCCTTTGTTGAGCGCGCGTAAATTGCAATGACCATAAAACAAAGATAATGATTATTATTTTTGAACGCTGACGGAGCAATCTCCCTTAGCCGTCATTCTGCCTATGGGCTGGATGTGTTCGTGAAGACCAGCTGACGTCAGCAGCGACTGCGCTTCCTGTAACGCGTTTTCCCTCACACTGAACAAAAGGCCGCCATTGGTTTGCGGATCGGGCAGCAGCTGAAAGGCTTCCATCACATTTATTCCTTCTCCCATTTTTACTTCTTTCTGATAAGCGTTCCAGTTGCGGTAAGTGGCATCTGGAATACAATTCTGCGCAAGGTAAAGGTCGAGATGGTTTATTTTTTTAAGCGCGCCATAATTCAGTTCCGCCGATAGACCCGCGCCTTTGCACATTTCGATGAGATGTCCCAGAAGACCGAAACCCGTTACGTCTGTCATGGCGGACACCCAGTTGCAGCCGCCCAGTTGCTCTCCGGTTTTGTTGAGCGTGGTGAGTTGTTGTACGAGTGTGTTCAGGTCTTCTGCTGCCAGCAACTTGCGTTTTTGCGCGGTGGCCATAATGCCTGTGCCAAGGGGTTTGGTAAGAAAAAGCAGGTCGCCTTCACGGGCGGTATTGTTTTGTTTCAGTGCGCTGCGTTTTACAAATCCGTTAACAGACAAACCAAACAAAGGTTCCTGCGAATCTACAGTATGTCCGCCCGCAAGTACAATACCGGCTTCGTTGCAGATGGTTTTGGCGCCGTCGATGACCCTCGATGCAAGGGCCGCGCTTAATTTCCCGATTGGCCAGCCAAGAATGGCGAGCGCAAGAGCGGGGCGGCCTCCCATGGCGTAAACGTCGCTGATGGCGTTGGCCGCGGCAATCCGTCCAAAATCAAATGCATCGTCTACAATGGGCGTGAAAAAATCGGTAGTGGCAATCAAAGCCATTTCTTCGTTGATCAGGTAAACGGCTGCATCGTCGTTATCCGAATTGCCGACCAGCAGTTTTTTATCCTGTTGCTGCTGCACATGTCCCTGCAACATTTCCTGTAAAACCTGTGGCGCTATCTTGCAGCCGCAGCCCGCTCCGTGAGCGTATTCGGTAAGGTTTATTTTTTGATCAGGATTTGACATGCATCAGTATTTTTTTGGTGTTCTCAACGTGATCGGTTGTGTTGGTTGTTATGTAGGTGATGTTGCGGGGCGTGCCTTCCTGGTTGTGTGTGCTTTTCAGGTAGAGTTTGTCGTAATACCTGAGCAGGATGGCGAAACATCCCGGAAGATCGTCTTCCAGCAAACAGTTGATGGCTGTTTTTGTTTCCAGTCCGCCAAGCCGTTTTTTTATCCTGAGTATGCCTGATACAATGCGGTCCTTTTCATATTTGCCGTAGCCCGCAACAATGTGCTGAAGGCGCTGTTCGAAAGGGATGTCGAGAAAAAACAGAGGACAAAGCCGCATGGTATTAAAAAAGCCCTGGGGAATGTTAACGTAGCCCAGTCGCTGACTCTCAGCTTCTACCCAGATGGGTGCGGTGCTGTTACCAAAACGGTGTAATTCTGCGGCGAGCAGGTTTTCAAACATTTCCTGGCTTGGTTGCGGGGTGTCTTCGAGGTTGCCAAATGCAGATCCCTTGTGAATCGCCAGATCTTCAAGGTCTACCACCTGGTGGTTTAATTTTTTAAGGTGGGTAATAACGCCGGTTTTGTTGCCGCCGGTGTATCCGCCAACCAATAACAAGGGCCAGGGTTTTTCAAAATGGCTGATCACCCAGTGGCGGTATGATTTATAGCCGCCCGCGAGCAGGTACACTTTAAAACCATAAAGGTCCAGCAGCCAGGCTACAGCGCCGCTGCGCATGCCACCCCGCCAGCAGTGCAGGCAGATCTCGCGTGATTTGTCAGGCCGGCCGTTACAGATCTTTTCAGCCTTTTCAACCAGGCTCACCATTTTTTTACCAAAGGCGTCGAGGCCAATTTTGATGGCCTTTTCGCGGCTTTCCTGTTTATACGCGGTGCCAATGATCTTCCTTTCCTCATCGCTGAATAGCGGCAACGATACCGCTCCCGGAATGTGGGCCTGGGTGAACTCGCCCGGACTGCGCACATCCAGTAAGGGCATGCGGCCTGAAAGAGCCAGGAATTCTTCGATATGGATGCGTGACACAGGCATTGCGGCTGCAAATATGCAGATTATTGCCAGAAAATGTGGGGTTGCATGTATTCAAAGCCCTTTTATCAAAAATAAATAACAGGGGGCTGTGAACTGTTGATAAAATGATAACAGCCTTAGACGAACACCCTGGGTCGGCATTTTCGAATTCCTACATTGGTCTTTATAATAAGGACCTGAAGTATTAATTTGTTTAAAAAACCACCACACATGGATGTAAGAACAATAGACACTACACTGAGCTGGTTATTCGAGAAATACCTCGAAAATCCGAATGCCATCTGGAACATCTCGCAGGCAGCAGGCAGCGAAAACAACATCGATCATTTACACAACCTTGGCAGGTTTCTTGCTAAAAAAGGATATGTAAAAAATCATGGTTTTCATGACGACGGTTTTACCTGCTCCATCACCACACTGGGCATCAGCAAGGTAAGCGACGGACTGAGTGAAGTGAAACTCCGTGTGCTGGAAGCTTCGATCGAGCAGAAAAAACGCTCCATGATGGAAATTCTCGATGTGGCACCCGATCACTATCAGAAAGTGCACGACTATGCCAGCTACCTTAAACGTCTTGGCATCATTGAATGTATTTTTTTCTCACACGATGTATACGCAGAGCCCACTTATTTTGGCCGCGAATGGTATGAGGCCAACAGGCCCCGTCTCATGAACTAAAAATTGTTGCTACCCAAAAAAGCTGGGAAAAGAAAGGGTTTCTGATCTGAGAAACCCTTTTCAGTTCTCAGGCTGCGACATAAGTCCATCCTTCGTTTAATTATTTTTGGTTTTATTAAACGGATATCAGGATAAGAGCGAAAGATATCACAAACCGCACCTTTTAACGAATAATAATCCGTTTGATCGAATCATTCGGATCGTATTTGTAAATAAGTTTATATTTGACTCCCTTCCATAATGAAGGAACAGGCAAATAATGCAGAATCCCCTTACTTTTTTACTCATTGACGATGATGAGGACGATCGCGAGTTATTTTTACTTGCACTGGAAGACCTTGACATTGAATCGCGCTGTGTAACGGCAGGCAGTTGTATGGAAGCGCTCGACCTGTTGAATGCGGACACCGTGCGGCCCGACTATATTTTCCTTGATCTGAACATGCCACTCATGAATGGCAGGGAATGCCTGGCAGAACTTAAACAAAACATCCGCCTCAGCGGCATTCCTGTTATTATTTTCTCAACATCCTCTGAGCCGGCCGACATTGCTGTTACCCGTGAACTTGGCGCTGTTGGCTTTATTACCAAACCATCAAAAATCACGGAGCTCACAAAGGTACTCAGCAATTTTTTCCAGCAGGAGCTCCATAAAAAATAAATCAGAATATGAAAAACGAAGCCATTAAAATATTACAGCGTAAGAAGGCACAGGTTCTCGAAAAATGGATGACCTACCAGCTGAGCGATTCAGGCCTGCGTGATGATCTAATTTCAAACGAAGATCAGCGTGTGCAGTCGGAAGAACTGCTGAGCGCGCTTGTTGACAGCCTCAACGAAAAAAATTTCGACAACCCTGATTCTGATGATTTTCATGGCGTGAACGAAATTCTCAGTTCCATATCCATCACACGCGCCAAACAGGGATTTAGCCCCCGTGAAACCGGGGTGTATATCTTCAGTTTAAAAAACGCGCTCATTTCACAGTTACAACAGGAAATGCCTGATCCCGATTCACTATTCAAAGCTTCACAGGCGGTGAACCGTTTAATGGACAGTTTCGGGATTTACACTTTTGAAACATTTTTAAAAGGACGCGAAGAAGTGATCCTTAGACAAACCGACGAGATCGCTGAAATCTCGACACCGGTGATCCGTGTATGGGAGGGAATTCTTGCCCTGCCCATCATTGGCACGCTCGACAGCGCGCGCACGCAGGTGGTGATGGAAAGCCTGCTGCAGGAAATTGTTGACACCGGAAGCAGCATCGCCATACTCGACATTTCAGGCGTGCCGGCTGTTGATTCGCTGGTGGCGCAACATCTCATCAAAACTGTAAGCGCAACCCGCCTGATGGGCGCCGAGTGCATCATCAGTGGCATTCGTCCTGAGATAGCGCAAACCGTGGTACACCTGGGCATCGATCTGTCACAGATTACCACCAAGTCCACTTTGTCCAGCGCTTTAAAAACAGCATTTACGCTGCTTCAGCTGGAGGTAAATAAAAAACAACGACAAAAGAATGTAATGTAAAGGAAATGGAGAAAATTCCAATCCTCAGAATGGGCAAATTTCTGCTGGTGACCATTCAGGTAGATCTATATGACCAGCTGGCCGAGAACCTCGAGGCCGACCTTGTGCAGATGGTAAAAAAAACAGATGCGCGGGGTGTACTCATCGATGTGTCCTCAGTTACCATCATCGACTCCTTTATGGGGAGAATATTAGGCAATATTGCAACCATGTCGAAGATCATGGATGCTGAAACAGTGGTGGTGGGAATGCAGCCTGCGGTCGCCATCACGCTCGTAGAGCTGGGTCTGCCCTTAAAAGGGGTGCATTCGGCGCTCAATGTTGAAAAGGGAATGGAACTGCTGAAGTCAAAAATTCTTCTCGAAGAATCAGAAAACGAAGAAGAGGAGGACATAAACGATGACGACGACAGGGACACCGATCATACTCAGTAAAGACAACATCAAAATCCTGAAGGAACAGGATGTTGTGCCTTTCAGAAACCGCGTACGCGAATACGCCGTGAAGATTGGCATGAGTCTCGTTAACCAGACCAAACTGATTACCGGCGCCAGCGAACTGGTGCGCAACATGCTTAAATACGGCGGCGGCGGAGAAGTGCAGATCCATGTCCTGAGCCGGGGGCGCGACAATGGCATACGTCTTGTATTCCAGGATCAGGGGCCGGGAATTCCCGACATCAACAAAGCCATGCAGGATGGTTATACAACCGGAAAAAGCATGGGTCTTGGTTTGCCAGGCACCAAACGACTGATGAATGAATTTGAAATCACCTCAGAGATGGGGAAGGGCACCACGGTTACGGTGGTGAAGTGGAAGAATGGATAGCGGGATATTTACGAGTTACATGGTAGAGGACCGCAGTTATGTGTCTTTTCTGAAAAGAGAAATACATAACCTGGCGCGGCCGGTATTTGGTGAGCGCCGCACGGGTGAGATTGATATTGTGGTGTCGGAACTCTGCAGTAATCTGATGAAACATGCAGGCAGAGGGGAAATACTTTACAGGTTGGGAACCGAAGGAGAAGAAGCGTTGTTTGAAGTCATTTGTATCGACAATGGTCCGGGAATGAGTGATGTTACCCATTCGACCCGCGACGGCGTATCGAGTACCAACACCCTTGGTCACGGCATTGGCTCTGTGAACCGGCTGAGCAGCTTTGCCCAGTTTTTTTCAATGGAAGGCTGGGGCACAGTGGTGTATTCAAAATTTTACCGGTCAGCGGATGTTGTTCCTGAAAAATCGTCGCTGATTGTTCGTGGTCTTTGTCTCGCTAAACCGGGCGAAAGGGTGTCCGGCGACGGCTATTCGGTGCGCATCAATGGCGATAAAATTTTGGTGATGGCCGGCGATGGTCTGGGACATGGCGCGGGCGCGCATGAGGCGGTGAGCACCGCTCTGGCCTCTTTTAATACAAGCGTGCTGGCCGATCCATCCATGATCTTAAAGGAGATGAACCTGGCGGTTAAAAAAACGAGAGGCCTTGTGGCAACGGTAGCGGTACTCGATCTTTACAGGAAACAGTGGGAAATATGTGGTGTGGGCAATATTCACACACGCATGCAGCGGGGACTTGAATCAAAAAATTACATTTGTAACAACGGCATCATAGGCCTGAACATTCCCACACGGATAGAAAATTTTGAAACCGACATGGAAAAGTACCAGCAGTTGATTTTATGTTCAGACGGTATCCGTACACGCTGGGATCTAACCAAATATCCGGGCATACTTAAATACGATCCGATGATACTTGCGGCGGTGATCTACAAGGACCACGCCCGTAAAACAGATGACATGACAGTTTTGGTTGTTAAGATCACATGAAAGAAATTGTTAAGATAAACCTCGACAACGAGATGGATCTCATACTCGCACACAAACGCAGTATGAAGCTTGCCGAATTGTGTGGCATGTCGAACATGATACAGACCAGCTTTGCCACCGCGGTGAGTGAAATTGCCAGAACGGTGATTGGTCGCGACAGGAAGTCGGTGCTCCGGCTGATGATAGAACTGCTGCGCAATAACCGCAAGAATCTGATTGCGGTGATATCAACAAACGACAAACCAGGCAAAGAACTTCAGGAGGCTGTTAAGTACGCCAACCGTTTGACCGGAAACCTGAAAGTAACCGAGAAAAATGATGGTACAGAGGTAACACTCACCAATGCCATTGTACTAAGCGGACTCATCAACGATGCCCGTCTCGACACATTCAGCCAGTACTTTAAAACCGAACTGCCCCTTTCTCCTTACGACGAGATCAGAAAAAAAAACATACAGCTCCTGGAAATGGCCGAAAAGCTGAAAGAGAGCGAACAGCAATATAAAACCCTTACAGAAACATTGCCCCTCATGATGTTCAGTACCAACGGAGGCGGCTACCTGCAATATGCCAATCGCTGGTTCAGAGATTATTTCGGACTGGCTGAAATTCCTAAAGGCAAACTCAACTGGCTTAATTTTGTTCACCTGAGCGACGCGAAAGAAGTACGTGAAGACTGGGAAAAATCTCAGACCGGCGCTGCCGTGTTCAGTTCGCAGGCGCGGCTCAAGCATAAGAACCACGATGAGCAGCCGCTGTGGCATCTTATTTCTGTACTGCCGGTAAAAAACGATAACCAGGTAACAGGCTGGATGGGTTTTTTTGTGGACATCCATGCCCAGAAGACAGTAGAAGAAACTTTAAAAAACAACGTGGAGCTCAAAGCCGCGCAGAAACAGTTGCTTGGATACCAGCAGCAACTTGAGGAAAAGGTAATTGAGCTGAATAAATCCAATCACGATCTGGAACAGTTTGCCTATATCGCCAGTCACGATTTGAAGGAGCCATTGCGCAAGATCAGAAGTTTTACAGAGCTGGTAGAACGAAATCTTGACGACAAGGTGAAAGCCAAACGGTACATTGGGAAGATCGACAGTTCATCACAAAGGATGATCACACTCATCAGAGACGTGCTGAACTATTCACGTTTATCGAAATCAGAAAACAAGTTCGAGGAAACCAGTTTGGGCGAGGTGCTGAACACCGTAAAACAAGACATCGAACTTTTGCTCGAAGAAAAAAAAGCTGTCATTAAAACCGGAGAACTGCCAGTAGTGAGCGGCATTCGCCAGCAGTTATACCAGCTCTTTTACAATTTGATCAATAACTCAATCAAGTTCAGCACCACAGAACCTGTGATCACCATCCAGCACCGTTTTTTGAGTGCTGATGAAATCAAATCTACACCAGGACTTCACAACGGCACACCTTATGTGGAGCTGAGGTTTAAGGACAACGGCATTGGTTTTGAGCAAAAACACGCGCGGCAGATCTTCACCATTTTTAAAAGACTCAATTCAAGAGAGAGTTACGCGGGCACGGGCATCGGTCTCGCGCTCTGTAAAAAGATCGTCGATAACCACCACGGACTCATCTCAGCTCACAGCGCTGAAGGTGAGGGCGCGGAGTTTGTGATTGTGTTGCCGCAGCGGTAAGAGGGGCGGCATTTTTTCGCCGCAAAAAGCAGGAAGAGAGTTCAATACGCCTGGATTATGTCAGAATACTGACCTCCACGGCTAAAGGCAGATTTAAGGCGACTAAGCGGTATTTTACTTTTTAAACCTCAGGTGCTATTTTGTTTGCCATACATGCCATAGTTTTTGTATTTTTGTACCCTGTTTTTTAACAGCGGCACCGTAGTTCAATGGATAGAATGGAAGTTTCCTAAACTTTAGATGCAGGTTCGATTCCTGCCGGAGCCACATTCGAAAGCCAAATAAACCCTCTTCGCAGAAGAGGGTTTTTTGTTTTGGGAGGAAGCGTACAAAGCTCTGCTTTGTTACGCGGAGGCCCAAAATAAAAACCTCCTGAAAGGAGGCATTTGGCTTTCGCAGGAGCGGCCTTCCAAAGGAACTCTGCCCGAGGCAGAGAATCCTGCTTCGGTAAATAGTTTAATCATGACGCGGAGCGAGGTGTTTTGTTATCGCAGGAGCGGCCTTCCAAGGGAACTTGCCGGAGGCAGAGAATCCTGTTTGGCACAATATTTTGTCATACTTACATCCTAAATCTATCATACCTTGAAAGTCCCATAATATTCTTACATAAAATTCTCTAAACTCGCTTTTATATGATATCAAAACAAAATGCTCTTACATCGATCCTTATTTTCTTTCTGATTCTAGTAACAAAGCAGATTGAGGGACAGGCTAAAGCCGTAGCAAATTATGCACAAAATACAAATTGTAATCCAAACAGTTGCAACATTGTGAACAATGGAAATTTTGAAAAAGGCTCTTTATGTGGTGAAATGCGCTGGCAAGTTAATCCTGGGATTGTAGATTGTTGGGAAAATTTATCATTGCAAGCTCAGACTTATTTTGTGAGGGGTTGCGCACCTTTGGCTACTGGACCTATGTCCTTAGTTACGGTTCCGACGGGTTGGAACATTCCACCTGTGGAGACCTGGAATAATGGAGGTTCTAATAATAATGCCTTTGTAGGATTATGGGGCTTTGGTGCAATCCAAGGCCTGTTAAGTAGCGGCCTTTTGCCAGACGCAAAGTATAATTTGTCCTTCTGGGCAAGGGTGATTAATAATGCCAATGGTGCAATAACACATTTCAACGCATCCTCGGATAATATCGGTTATTTGATTTTTGCGGGCGGCGAGGGAGCTCTACCTCAATTTGACAATCCGTTAACATCACTTCCACCTTCTCTGGTTCAATTAGCGACCATAAAAATAAATAACAACCAACAATGGAACTATTATTCTATGCCCATTACGGTCACTTCAACAGCTCAACTAAATTTCATTTCAGTTTACAATGCTGGGTGGATGGTCAGCCCCGATAGCAGTAATTTTACTCTTATAGACGATATTTCCATTTTGCCAATTTCAGAAGGGGCGACCTTTATCCAACCACCACCAATATGCCAAACACAATCTATAACAAATCTCGACGTATTTACCTCAATTGTAGGGGGAAAATTTCAAGGTACTGGAGTTTCAAAAAATAATGTTACAGGATTCTATGAGTTTAATTCCGGCCAAAATCTACCAGGGGGGATTTATCCTGTTGCATTTTCTTATACCCAAAATGGTTGTTCTAGAACAGTCGTGCAAACAATAACAGTTACTGGCGCATCAATAAGTTCAACACGCACCCTGATTTGTACTGGTGAATCTACTAAGATTACTGCCTCTGGAGCTAATTTGTATATGTGGAATACCGGTTCTACGAATCAGTCTATATCGGTATCCCCGAATATCACAACTTCTTTTACCCTAACTGGTACGGCAGCGAATTCATGTGCTGTGATGCAAGTTATCACAATTTCAGTGGCGTCGTGCGCTGGAATAGAACATAAGGTAACTAATTTGGAAGAGCTAAATATTTATCCTAACCCCACGACAGGTGAATTATCCATTGAAACAAATTTGCAAGGCAGGATGTCACTTATTGATAACCTTGGAAGAAATATGATAGAGCAGGTAATTCAAAAAGGCACAAATACGTTTGACTTAAGTGATTATCCAATCGGCGTTTATTTTATTAAGGTCGACTTTGAGGGCATTGTAAGAGGAATGAAAATAATTAAATCGGAATAGCCACACCTTGACTAATTGATCAGTACCCCGTGCAGAAAAGAAGCACAAAAATGCGTTCCGGCTTTCAGCCACATATCTTAAACAAAATTTTCCACCCTGAGTATTTTTATTCGCACTTCAGTCAAGATCAAATATTAGCTCAG